>NZ_CALRZC010000145.1:0-21710 GCF_943372545.1 Variovorax sp. YR752
CTGGAGCACGCCATCGCGATGCTGGTGGGCGTGGCACCGGCCGACTTCAGCCTGCCGCCCGCGCGCTGGACGCCCACGGTGCCTGGCGTGCCGACCGGCGTGCCCTCGACGCTGCTGCAGCGCCGGCCCGACATCGCGGCGGCGGAGCGCGCGGTGGCCGCGGCCAATGCGCAGATCGGCGTCGCGCGCTCGGCCTACTACCCGAACATCTCGCTCACGGCCTCGGTCGGCAGCAACGCGAGCCGTGTGAAAGACCTCTTCGGCTCGGCCAACACGCTGTGGGGGCTGGGCCTGTCGGTGGCGCAGGTGGTGTTCGATGCGGGTGCGATCAGTGCCAGTGTCGATGCCGCCAAGGCCGGCCACGAGGCCAGCGTGGCGCGCTACCGGCAGACCGTGCTGGCCGCGTTCCAGACGGTCGAAGACCAGCTGACGACCGGCGCCACGCTGGCGCAGCAGGAAGGCCTGCGCCGCGAGGCCACGGCAGCGGCCGACAAGACCGAGCAGCAGTTGCTCAACCGGTATCGCGCGGGGCAAGTGAGCTACACCGACGTGGTGCAGGCGCAGGCCGCCGCACTGAGCGCGCGGCGCGCGCTCGTGCAGCTTCAGGTCAATCGCCAGGCCGCGGCAATCGCGCTGATCCAGGCCATGGGCGGCGGCTGGCAGGCCGACTGGATGGGCGATGCCCGCCCGGCCGGCAACAGCACTTCAAACAGCAACGCCGCTTCCCGCACACCGTAAGGGGCGGGTGTCGCGGGCGGGCATGGGAACCTGCCTGGCCCGTCGGCCCGGTCCGGCGCGAACACCGAACCGGGCGTCGTCGCTTCGCGGCGGTGGTCGCCGCTCGGCGCTCACACTATCGCTCTCTCCCCATCACGCCGGACGGTCGATGGCACCGCCCAGGTAGTCCTTGTCGGTCACCAGGACCCAGAGGGCGAGCACCATGATCACCGCGGCAACGAGCACCGCGTTGACCAGCGCCGGCTCGACCATGCGGAAGTCGAGCAACCAGGGCGACACCGCCAGCCAGGCTGCCAGCGCCACTTCGGTCCACTCTTCCCACTGATGCGGCACGAAGGTCGCGCCCAAGGCCACGGCGCCCAGCGCGATGCCGGTCGCCACCATGGTCCACATGGCGAGCGTGTTGCCCTGAAAGCCCAGTACCCACGGCGAGACGATCAGCCACACGCCGGCGACGGCGTTGACGGGGTCCTGCCAATGCTTGACATGCTTCATGGTCATTACCTCCTGTCGCAGCACGACGCCACGACCCTCGTTTGACCGCCGCGTGACACCGTGGTTCCACGGGCTTGCGGATCGGCGTTGCGTTCCTATACTTGAGTGCGCACTCATTTAAACGAACGATGGAGACCCTCGACGCATGGCCCGGCCCCGCAGCGCAGACAAGCACAACGCGATCCTCGAGGCGGCGCTGGTCGAGTTCGGCCGGCGCGGCGTGTGGGCCACGCCGACCTCGGCCATCTCGCGCACCGCGGGCGTGGCCGAGGGCACGCTGTTCACCTACTTCGCGAGCAAGGCGCTGCTGACCGACGCGCTGTACCGCGCATTGAAGACCGAGCTGGCCGGCGTGATGCTGGCCGACTGGCCCGAAGCCGCCGACCCACGCACCCAGTTCCGCCACATCTGGGACCGCTACGTGCAATGGGGCGTGGCGCACCCCGGCAAGCTGCGCGTGCTGGCGCAGCTCAAGGTGTCCGACGAACTGAGCAACGAGAGCCGCGCCGCCGGCATGGTGCCGTTCGCGCGGCTGGAGGCGGCGGCGCAGGAGTGCATGCGGCGCGGCGAAGTCGTCGAGCGGCCGATGGAATTCCTGGGCGCGATGCTCACGGCCATGGCCGAGACCACGGTCGGCTACATCGCGCAGGCCGGTGATGACCACGAGGCCTTCGACTGCGCCGAAGCCGGCTTCGAGATGTTCTGGCGAGGCATCGCCGTGCCGCCCTGATCACCGCGACCACGGCGACACCTCCCGCACGAACGACAAGACCCCACCGAAGAAAGACCACCCCATGCCCCAACTCAAACGCCGCCACTTCGTGCTCGGCACCCTCGGGGCCGCAGGCGCCCTGGTCGTCGGCTGGGCCGCCACGCCGGCGGCGTCGCGCCTCGTGCCCGGTGCGCCACTGCCGGCGGGCAACGGACAGGTCGCGCTCAACGGCTGGGTCAAGGTGGGCAGCGACGACACGGTCACGCTGGTGATGACGCAATCGGAGATGGGGCAGGGCACCCACACCGGCCTGGCGATGCTGCTGGCCGAGGAGATGGACGCTTCGATGTCGCAGGTGCGGCTCGAGCAGGCCGGCTTCGACGCCATCTACAACAACCAGGCCATGATCCTCGACGCGCTGCCCTTCAAGCCCGGCGACGAGGGCTTCGGCAAGCGCGCGGCGCACCAGGTGGTGGGCAAGCTGCTGCGCACGATCCCGGGGCTCTCGGGCACGGGCGGCTCGTCGAGCGTCACCGACCAGTGGGGTCCGGTGCGCGAGGCCGGCGCCTCGGCGCGGCTCATGCTGGTGGGCGCGGCGGCCGCGCAGTGGCAGGTGCCCGCCAGCGAATGCCGCACCGAGGCCGGCCGTGTGCTGCACGCGGCTTCCAACCGCAGCGCGCGCTTCGGTGAGCTTGCCGCGCAGGCCGCGCAGCAGCCGCTGCCCACGGCGGTGAAGCTCAAGGCGCAAGCCGACTTTCGCGTCATCGGCCAGCCGCAGCGGCGCATCGACAACGCCGGCAAGCTCAACGGCACCGCCATCTACGGCATCGACGCGCTGCCGCCGGGCCTGCTGTACGCCAGCATCGCCATGTGCCCGACGCTGGCCGGCCGCGTCGCGCACTTCGATGCGAAAGCGGCCGAGGCGCTGCCCGGCGTGCGCAAGGTGGTGGCGCTGGAACCCGTGGCCGCGAGCCTCGTCGGCACCGGCAGCACGGCGGGCGGCGTGGCCGTGATCGCCGACACGCCGTACCACGCGATGCGCGCGCTGAAGCAGGTCGACATCACCTGGGACCACGGCCCGGCCGCGAGCCTGTCGAGCGCCGAGATGATCGACCGCCTCGCGCGCACGCTCGACACCGACGCGGGCAACGCGCGCCTCGACACCGGCGGCGTGGCGGCGGCGCTGAAATCCGCCGCGCGCACCATCGAGGTCGAGTACCGCGTGCCCTTCCTGGCGCACGCCACCATGGAGCCGATGAACTGCACCGTGCCGTTCAAGGACGGCGCCGCCACCGTCTGGGCGCCCACGCAGGCGCCGGGCTTTGCGCGCGCCGCGGTCGCCAAGACGCTGGGCATCGACGTCGAGAAGGTCACGCTGCACGTGACCTACCTGGGCGGCGGCTTCGGGCGGCGCTACTTCATCGACTTCCTGGTGCAGGCCGCGCAGCTCGCGCGCGAGGCCGGCGGCGCGCCGGTGCAGCTGATCTGGTCGCGCGAGGAAGACATGACGCACGACTTCTACCGCCCCGCCTACGTGGCGCGGTGCAAGGCCGGCTTCGACGCGGCGGGCGCGCTGGTCGCGTGGCAGACCACCAGCGCCGGCTCCAGCCTCGGTGCGCCGTCGTTCATGGACAACTCGACCGACGGCGCCTGGAACACCGCCTACGACTTCCCGCAGGCCCGCGTGGCGCACGTGCCGGTGGAGTCGGCCGTCACCACGGGCATCTGGCGCTCGGTGGCGCATTCGCAGAACGGCTTCTTCGTCGAGAGCTTCATCGACGAATGCGCCGTGGCCGCCGGCAAGGACCCGGTCGCCTTCCGCGCCGGCCTGCTCGCCAAGGACGCGCGCCATCTGGCGGTGCTCAAGCGCGTGGCCGAGCTCTCGAAGTGGGGCGAGCCGCTGGCCGACGGGCCCGATGGCACGAAGCGCGCGCGCGGCGTGGCCATTCACCGGGCCTTCGGCAGCATCGTGGCGCAGGTGGCCGAGGTGTCGGTGACGCCCGAGCGGCAGATCCGCGTGCACCGCGTGGTGTGCGTGATCGACTGCGGCCTGCCGGTGAACCCGAACCTGATCCGCCAGCAGATGGAGGGCGGCATCGTGTTCGGTCTGTCGGCGGCGCTGCGCGGCGAGATCACCGTGGCGCGCGGCCAGGTGCAGCAGACCAATTTCCACGACTACACGCCGCTGCGCATCGACGAGTGCCCGGTCATCGAGGTCGACATCGTCGCCGGCACTGGCGCCGAGGTGCCGCCCGGCGGCGTCGGCGAGCCGGGCACGCCGCCCATCGCGCCCGCCGTGGCCAACGCCGTGTTCGCGCTGACCGGCCAGCGCCTGCGCAGCCTGCCTTTGCGGCTGGCCTGACCCTCCCGGAACAAGAAGGACATCCCCATGACCACGACCACCACGCTGAAGATCAACGGCCAGACCGCCACCGTGAGCGCCGAGCCCGACACCCCGCTGCTGTGGGTGCTGCGCGGCGAGATGAAGCTCGTCGGCACCAAGTTCGGCTGCGGCAAGGCGCTGTGCGGCGCCTGCACCGTGCACCTGGACGGCGAGGCCGTGCGCTCCTGCGTCACCCCGCTCGAAGCCGTGGGCGCCCGCGAGGTCACCACCATCGAGGGTCTGAAGGGCCGGGAGGCCGACGCCCTGCGCCAGGCCTGGACCGAGGTCGACGTGGTGCAGTGCGGCTACTGCCAGAGCGGCCAGCTCATGTCGGCCTGCGCGCTGCTCAAGGCGACCCCCAAACCCAGCGACGACCAGGTCTCGGACGCCATGCGCGGCAACATTTGCCGCTGCGGCACCTACCCCCGGATTCGCGCCGCGATCCACCTGGCGGCCGAAACGGCGGGGCGGTAACGCGGAAACCGGGGCGATTGTTTACAGAAGTTAATAATTTTTCCGTAATTCTCGAAAAAGTCGCCAGAAAGGAATTTTTACGGAAATTGGGGATATGAAGCTTCGATACGCCGCCGTACCATCCGCGCGGCCCGCTTCGGGCCGCTCCCTGTTTCCGACTTTCGATGACCCCCCCAGATCCCTCGCGGACGCGCGTGCTGTCCGTGGCCGACACGCTGCGCACCCGCATCTTCGACGGTGCGATCGCCCCCGGCGCCCACCTGATGGAGATTTCGCTCGCCAATGAGCTTGGCGTGTCGCGCACCCCTGTGCGCGGCGCCATGGCGCGGCTGGCCGACGAGGGGCTGCTGGTCTACCACCCGCAGCGGGGTTTCCAGGTGCGCCGTTTCGACGCCAAGGACGTGTTCGACGCCTTCAGCGTGCGCGCCACGCTCGAAGGCATGGGCTGCCGCCTGCTCAGCGAGCGCGGCCTGGGCGGCGAGGCGCTGGCCGAACTGACGGCCATGGTCGACGAGCAGCACGCGCTGCTGCACGACAGCGGCGACTGGACCGACGAGCGCGCCGACCAGTGGCAGGACCTGAACCAGGCTTTCCACCACAAGCTGCTGTCGCTGGCCGATAACCGCTGGCTCAGCGAGGCCGTGCAGCGGGCCTGCCAGCTGCCGGTGATCTTCGACAGCCGCTCGCGCCCGCACAAGCGCGACGCCGCCATGCTGATGTACCGGCACGGCCAGGCGCTGCAGGCGCTGGAAGAGCACCGCTGCATCGTCGAGGCGCTCGGCCGGCAGGAGGCTGCCGGCGCCGAAGCCGCGATGCGCGAGCACATCAACGCCAACCGCGACCTGCTGGTGCTCTACCTGCGCCAGAGCGCCGGCCGCACCCGCGCGCTCGCCTGATCAGCCGCCGCGCGCCACCGGCGCCATGAGGTAGGCCCCCGACTCGAACAGCTGCGCCTCGGCCTGGTCGATGCGCCGGACCTCCGGCTTGCCCGCGCGGCTCGCGAGCAGTTCGACCAGCGCTTCCGTCACGGCCACGCCGGCCGCCACCGACGGGAAGAACGAGGGGCTGTGGATGGTGAAGAGCAGCGTCTCGTCCGCCAGCAGCGACAGCGGCGAGGTCACGCTGTCGGTGATCGCCACGATGCGGCAACCGGCCGCCTTCGCGGCCTGCGCCACCTGCAAGGCTTCGCGCGAGTAGGGCGCAAAGCTCGCCACCACCAGCGCGTCGCCCTTGGAGAAGGCGCGCTGCTGCATCTCGAGCGAGCCGCCCTGGCCGTCGACCAGATGCACGCTGGTGCGAAAGAGCCGGTACACGTACACGAACGAGAACGCGATCGGAAAGCACGCGCGAAAGCCCGCCGCGTGCACGGCCGGCGCCTTCTCGAGCAGCACGCAGGCCTTGAGCAGCGCCGGCCCGCTCTGCTGGTGCGTGAGCTCCAGGTTGCGCCGTTGCACCTCGAACATCTCGCCCGCGAGGCCCTGGTCGGCGGCGCGGCCCACCAGCTGCTTGGCGCGCACGCCATACTTTTCGGTGCCTAGGCCCATGTCGGCCGCGAAGGCCTCCTTGAGCTGCGGCCAGCCGTCGAAGCCCAGGTGCTGGGCGAAGCGCACCAGCGTGGCCGGCGTGCTCTGCGCGCGCGTGCCGACGTTGCGCATCGAGCCCGTGACCACTTCGTTGGGGTGGTCGAGCACGTAGCGCGCCACCTGCTGCAGGGCAGGACTCAGGTCGTTGAAGCGTTGGCGGATCAGTTCTTTGGCGTTCATCGAAATACCTTCGTGCTTCGCACTGCGGTGCGAGCTTGCTTGGGGCGGCCCGGCGCAGCGCTCATGGCGGTGTCTCTTTTCTCGGGGTGTCTGGAACGAATGTACCGGAGCAGGGAAATCCCGGGAGTTGACGGAACAAATGTTCCAAACAATAATTCGACCGAAACGTTAGTTCCAAACTCAGGCCGCCGCTTTCCCCTTGCCATGACGCACGTCTTCCACCGCCACCTTCGCCACACCCCGCCCGTTGCCGCCAGCGCGCAGGGCATGTTCGTCCGCGACGCCTACGGGCGCGAGTACCTCGATGCGTCGGGCGGCGCGGCCGTGTCTTCGCTCGGGCACGGCCACCCCGAGGTGATGGCGGCCATGCACGCGCAGATCGACACACTGGCCTACGCCCACACCAGCTTCTTCACGAGCGAGGTGGCCGAGCAACTGGCCGACGAGCTCATCGGTTCCGCCCCCGAAGGCATGAGCCACGTGTACCTCGTGAGCGGCGGTTCGGAGGCGGTGGAGTCGGCGCTGAAGATGGCGCGCCAGTACTTCGTGGAGATCGGCCAGCCGCAGCGCAGCCACTTCATCGCGCGCCGCCAGAGCTACCACGGCAACACGCTGGGCGCGCTCGCGGTGGGCGGCAACGCCTGGCGGCGCGAGCCCTTCGCGCCGATCCTCGTGCCGGCCACGCACGTCGCGCCGTGCTATCCGTACCGCGAGCAGCGCGCCGACGAGAGCGCGGAGCAGTACGGCCTGCGCCTGGCAGATGAGTTGGAGGCGGCCATCGTCGCGCAGGGCGCCGACCGCGTGATCGCCTTCGTGGCCGAGACCGTGGGCGGTGCCACCGCCGGCGTGCTCACGCCCGTGCCGGGTTACTTCAAGGCGGTGCGCGCCGTGTGCGACAAGTACGGCGTGCTGCTGATCCTCGACGAGGTGATGTGCGGCATGGGCCGCACCGGCTCGCTGCATGCCTGCGAGCAGGAGGGCATCGCGCCCGACCTGATGACCATCGCCAAGGGCCTGGGCGGCGGCTACCAGCCGATCGGCGCGGTGCTCGCGCAGCGAAAGATCGTCGAGGCCATGTCCAAGGGCAGCGGCTTCTTCCAGCACGGCCACACCTACCTGGGCCACCCGATGGCCTGCGCGGCGGCGCTCGCGGTGCAGCAGGTGATCCGCCGCGACGGCCTGGTCGCCAAGGTGCGCGAAGACGGTGTGGCTTTCGGCGCGATGCTGGCCGAGGCGCTGGGCGACCACCCGCACGTGGGCGACATCCGCGGACGCGGCTTCTTCTGGGGCGTCGAGCTCGTGGCCGACCGCGCGAGCAAGCAGCCCTTCGACGCTTCGCTGAAGGTCCATGCGCGCCTCAAGCAAGACGCGATGGCGCGCGGCCTGCTGTGCTACCCCTTCGGCGGCACGGTCGACGGCCGCCAGGGCGACCACGTGCTGCTGGCGCCGCCGTACATCGCCACGCGCGACCACCTGCACGAGATCGTCGCGCGGCTCGCGGCCTCGGTCGACGCGGTCACGCGCGGCGCGACGCGCTGAGCCACCGTCCCCCGTTCCCTTTTCTTCAACCGCCGTCCCGAGGAGCGTTCCATGCCCGAGCTTCGTCCGTCGCTTTCCATCGCCGCCGCCGCTTTCGCGCTGGCCTTTGCCGCGCTGCTGCCGACCACCGCCGCGCAGGCGCAGGCCGCCAACGACACGCTCGCCAAGATCAAGGCCAGCGGCGCCATCACCTTCGGCTACCGCGAGGCCTCGTTCGGCTTCTCGTACCTGGACGGCAACCTGAAGCCGGTGGGCTACAGCATCGAGATCTGCAACCGCATCGTCGAGGCGGTGAAGACCGAGCTGAAGCTGCCTGCCCTCGACATCAAGTACCAGGCGGTGACCTCGGCCAACCGCATTCCGCTGGTGCAGAACGGCACGGTGGACATCGAGTGCGGCTCCACCACCAACCTGGTCGAGCGCCAGTCGCAGGTGGCGTTTTCGCCGGACATCTTCCGCTACAACGTGCGCACCTTGGTGAAGGCCGATTCGGGCATCAAGAGCATCGCGGACCTGCAGGGCAAGACCGTGGTCACCACCGCCGGCACCACGTCGTTCCGCCTGCTGCGCGCGGCCGACAAGGGCCGCAGCCTCGAGGTGAACCAGCTCTCGGGCAAGGACCACACCGACTCGTTCCTGCTGGTCGAGAGCGGACGCGCGCAGGCCTTCGTGCTCGACGACATCCTGCTCGCGGGCCAGATCGCCAACGCGCGCAACCCGAAGGACTTCGTCATCACCGGCGAGAGCCTGCGCACCGAGAACCAGTCGCTGATGTTCCGCAAGGACGACCCGGCCTTCAAGGCGCTGGTGGACCGCGTGGTCTCGGGCATGATGAAGTCCGGCGAGATGGACAAGCTCTACAGCAAGTGGTTCATGTCGCCGATTCCGCCCAAGGGCATCAACATCAACTACCCGCTCAATGCTGAGACGAAGGAGGCGTTTGCCAATCCGTCGTCCAAGGGAATTTGAGCACCCCGACTTCCTCTGATTTCATGACACGCATCGCCCTCATCCACGCGCTCTCGCATTCCGTCGCCCCCATCAACGAAGCCTTCGCACGCGACTGGCCCGAGGCCGTGCGCATGAACCTGCTGGACGACAGTCTCTCGGCCGATCTCGCGCGCGACGGCAAGGGGCTCGACGCAACCATGCACGAGCGCTTCCAGCGTCTGGCGCAGTACGCGGTGGACACGGGCGCGCGCGGCATCCTCTTCACCTGCTCGGCCTTCGGGCCGTGCATCGAGGCGGTGGCGCAGCGGCATGCGGGCATTCCGGTGCTCAAGCCCAACGAGGCCATGATCGAAGAGGCCGTGCAGGGCGAAGGCCGCCTGGGCCTGATCGCGACCTTTGCGCGCACGCTGGAATCGATGCCGCCGGAGTTCCCCTCGGGCATGCCGCTCGAGCTGGCGTTGGCCGAGGGCGCGCTGGCCGCGCTCGATGCGGGTGATGCACAGCGCCACGATGCGCTCATCGCCGAGCAGGCCGCGGCACTGCGCGCGCGCGGCTGCACGCGCATTGCTCTGGCTCAGTTCAGCATGGCGCGGGCGCGTGGCGCCTGCGAGGCGGCCAGCGGCTTGCCGGTGCTGACGACGGTCGACAGCGCGGTGCGTGCGCTGCGCCGTCGCGCTTCTACCGCTTCAGTGTGAGCCGCCGTTGCCGACGACCGTGACCAGCGTGGTCATCGCCACCTGGGCCGCTTCGCCGCGGCCCAGCGGGCGGCCCGGGCCGGCGTTGCCGCTGTCGGTCTCCAGGCCCTGTGCCAGGCGCCGGTAGATGTCCGACGACGGCATGGTCGCCGCGGTGCCGAGGGCGTCGCAGTAGGTGTCGGTGAGCACGGCGGCCAGCCGTTCGCGCTCGGCGTCGGACAGCGGGGGCGCATCGGCCGCGAAGACCGACGCCACGCAGTGCATCAGGTAGGCCTGCGTTTCGAGCGAGAAGGCCTGCTGGCGCACGTAGTCTTCCACCGCGTGCCAGAAGAGGGTGTCGGAGGTGCGGCGCCAGCTTTCGAGCACCTTGCGCGACTTGGCGACCAGGTCGGCATGCGCGTCGTGCGGTTCGGCCGGGCGCAGCGCCAGGCCCTGCAGCGTGAGCGCGGCCACCGGGCCGGCCGCGCCGAGCAGGAAGCTCCAGAACTTCCAGCGCGCAAACCATTTCTTGTCGTGGGCCGGGCCCAGCGGCTCGAGCAGCCGGAAGTCGATGCACAGGGCGGCGTCGGCCTGCAGGCCGGAGGCCATGCGGTCGGCCTCCACATGGCCCTGCGCGACGATGCAGGCGCTGGCGCCGCAGCGGTCGATATCGGCCAGGCGCTGCGTCAGCTGGCGCAGCTCGTAGGCCGAGGCGCCGGTGGCTTCGGCCACGCGCAGCATGCCGTGGCACTGCTCCCGCTCCCGCTGGCAGGGGCTCTTGAGTCGGTCTTCGACATGGTCGTCGAGCGTCGAGGGGCGTTCTTCAGCGACGCAGTCCTCGAGTTCACTCCCGGTGGTGAACGTTGACATGGATGCTCCTTCGGCCGCAGGTGAATAACTGTTACCAATATGTATTAATGCGCCGACGTCGAACATCACCTGAACTAGGTATTTCCTGCGGCCGAGGGCCTGAGCAGGGCCTGACCGGAGGCCTCGCCATAATTGCCGCTCTTACAAGGAGTACGCGTGGATATCGTTTTGCTGGTCAAGGCCGCTGTCATGGGCATCGTGGAGGGTCTGACCGAGTTCCTGCCGATCTCGTCGACCGGCCACCTCATTCTTGCGGGCTCGCTGCTGGGCTTCGACGACGCCAAGGCCAAGGTGTTCGACATCGCCATCCAGACCGGCGCGATCTTCGCGGTGATCCTGGTCTATTGGCAGAAGATCCATTCGACCGTGGTGGCGCTGCCGCGCCAGCCCAAGGCGCGCCGGCTGGCGCTGAACATCGTCATCGGCTTCCTGCCCGCGGTGGTGCTGGGCCTGCTGTTCGGCAAGATGATCAAGGCGCACCTGTTCATTCCGACCGTGGTGGCGAGCACCTTCATCATCGGCGGCTTCATCATCCTGTGGGCCGAGAAGCGCCCGCCGGGTTCGGTGCGTGTCGAGCACGTGGACGACATGACGCCCTGGGACGCGCTCAAGGTCGGCCTGGTGCAGTGCTTCGCGATGATCCCCGGCACCAGCCGCAGCGGCTCGACCATCATCGGCGGCATGCTGCTGGGCCTGTCGCGCCAGGCGGCGACCGACTTCTCTTTCTTCCTGGCGATTCCAACGCTCATCGGCGCGGGCGCCTACAGCCTGTACAAAGAGCGCGCGCTGCTGTCGGTGGCCGACATTCCGATGTTCACGGTGGGCCTGGCCTTCTCGTTCATCAGCGCGTGGCTGTGCGTGCGCTGGCTGCTGAAGTACATCAGCACGCACAACTTCATTCCGTTCGCGTGGTATCGCATCGCCTTCGGCATCGTCGTGCTGGCCACGGCGTGGACCGGCACGGTGGTCTGGGCGGAATAAGCCAGCAGCTTCAGGTCGCCGCGCCCAGCAGCGCGCCGGCGGCCTTCGCCTCCCGCCGCACGGCGATGGCGATCGGCCCGTCGATCGACGGGTCGAACCCGCCCGTGGCACCCAGCGCGGTGATCACGGCGCACACCCTTCCCGCGTAGTCGTACACCGGCGCCGCCACGGCACTGATGCCGCGCAGGTAGGTGTCCTTCACGATGGCGCAGTGCGCATGCTGCACCTCGCGGCGCAGCGTGCCGATGGGGTCGGCCGCATCGAGCAGCGCACGCATGTCCGCGGTGGCTTCGGCCAGTTCCTGCTCGGCCAGCGCCACCACGCGCGACTCGTCGAGCAGGCCCAGGAAGGCGCGGCCGGTGGCCGACCACAGCATCGACATCACCGAGCCGGCGCGCACGTTCACCGTGACCGGCAGGCCCGGCTCCTCGAAACGCACGATGGTCGGGCCCTTGTTGCCCATCACCGCGACGAAGCAGGTCACCTCCAGCGATTCGCGCAGGCGGATCAGGCAGGGCTCGGCCGCGCGGATCGGGTCGGCCTGGCGCATGGCGGCCAGGCCGATCTGGATCGCCTCTGGCCCCAGGTAGTAGTGCTGAGAGGCGGTGTCCTGCCGCACCAGGCTTTCTTCCATCAGGCTCGCGAGATAACGGTGCACCTTGGCCGGGCTCTCGCCCACGTGGGTGGCCAGGGCCGTGAGGCTGCTGCGCCCGCCCAGGTGCGCGAGGCCCTTGAGCACGGCCATGCCGGTCTCGGCGGACTGCACGCGTTGGCGGCGTTCGCGGGGGGGAGAAGAAGGAGCTTCGGCAGGGGAGGTCATGTCGTCGGCATCTTAGGTGGCGGCCCAGGCGGCCGGGTAAACCCGTGGATCAATGATTACGCAATGCGTATGATAATTACGCAATACACAATATCCACTCCGGAGACACCCGATGAAGATGCACTTCGCCCGCGGCCTTGCGGTCCTGTCCCTCGCTGCCCTGGCCACCACCGCCAGCGCCCAGACTGCCTTCCCGAACAAGCCGATCCGCTGGCTCGTGCCCTACGCGGCCGGCGGCGGCTCCGACTTCCTTGCGCGCACCGTCGCCCAGACGCTGTCGACGCAAGTCGGCCAGCCGGTGCTGGTGGACAACAAGCCGGGCGGCAACACCGCCCTGGCCGCCGCCGAAACCGCGCGCGCCCCGGCCGACGGCTACACCGTGCTCTCGGCCGACAACGGCACGCTGGTGTTCAACCCGGCGCTGTACAAGTCGCTGAGCTACAGCCCGACCAAAGACCTGGCGCCCGTCACGCTCATGGGCAAGTTCCCGATGATCCTGGTGGTCGGCGCCAACTCGGGCTTTGCCACCGCCAAGGACTTCATCGCGCAGGCCAAGGCCAAGCCGGGCGGCATCAACTACGCCTCGGCCGGCGCGGGCAGCCCGCACCACCTGGCGATGGAACTGCTGAAGGTCGAGGCCAAACTCTTCATGGTCCACGTGCCGTACCGCGGCGCAGCGCCCGCGCTGGCCGACGTGGTCGGCGGGCAGCTGCCGGCCATGATGGTCGACATGGCCGCCGGCGCCGGCTTCATCAAGGGCGGCAAGGTGCGCGCGCTGGCCGTGGCCAACCCCACGCGCCTGCCGCAGCTGCCCGACGTGCCCACCTTCGCCGAGCTCGGCTACAAGAACGTCGAAGCCGCCGCGCTGGTCGGCGTGGTGGTGCCCGCGGCCACGCCGGCCGACGTGGTGAACACGCTCAACCGTCAGCTGGTGGCCGCCATCCACGAGCCCTCGGTGAACAAGCGCATGGTCGACTTCGGCGTCGAGCCCGTGGGTAACACGCCCGCGCAGTACACCGAACTGCTGAAGGCCGAGACCGCGCGCTGGCACAAGCTGATCCGCGACCTGAAGATCACGCTCGACTGAGTCTGCTGCCATGTCCGACACCGCCATGCCATCGCGCACTTCCTCGGCTTCTGGCTGCCCCGTCGCGCACGGGGCGCTCTCTGCCGAGCGCACGCCCACCGGCTGCCCCGTGAGCCAGCGCGCCGCCGAGTTCGACCCCTTCGAAGACGGCTACCAGCAAGACCCGCCCGAGTACGTGCGCTGGGCCCGCGAGCAGGAGCCGATCTTCTACAGCCCCAAGCTGGGCTACTGGGTGATCACGCGCTACGACGACATCAAGGCGGTGTTCCGCGACAACCTCACCTTCAGCCCGTCGAACGCGCTGGAGAAGATCACGCCCACGGGCGACGAAGCCAATGCCGTGCTCGCAAGCTACGGCTTTGCGCTCAACCGCACGCTGGTGAACGAGGACGAGCCGGCCCACATGCCGCGCCGCCGCGCGCTCATGGACCCGTTCACGCCCGAGGCGCTGAAGCACCACGAGCCGCTGGTGCGCGAGCTGGCGCGCAGCTATGTCGACCGCTTCATCGACGACGGCCGCGCCGACCTCGTCGACCAGATGCTGTGGGAAATTCCGCTCACCGTGGCGTTGCACTTTCTCGGCGTGCCCGAGGAAGACATGGACACGCTGCGCCAGTATTCCATCGCGCACACCGTCAACACCTGGGGCCGCCCCAAGTCCGAGGAGCAGGTGGCCGTGGCGCATGCCGTCGGCAACTTCTGGCAGTACGCCGGCAAGGTGCTCGACAAGATGCGCCAAGACCCCGACGCTCCGGGCTGGATGCAGTACGGCATCCGCAAGCAGATGCAGCACCCCGAGGTCGTCACCGACTCGTACCTGCACTCGATGATGATGGCCGGCATCGTCGCCGCGCACGAGACCACCGCCAACGCCACCGCCAATGCCGTGAAGCTGCTGCTGCAGCACCCGCAGGTGTGGCAGGAGCTGTGCGACGACCCCGGCCTCATTCCCAACGCCGTGGAAGAGTGCCTGCGCCACAACGGCTCGGTGGCCGCCTGGCGCCGGCTCGTCACGACAGACACGCAGGTCGGCGGCGTCGACCTGCCGGCGGGCTCGCGCCTGCTGATCGTCACCTCGTCGGCCAACCACGACGAAGGCCACTTCGCCGATGCCGACCTGTTCGACATCCGCCGCGACAACGCCAGCGACCACCTGACCTTCGGCTACGGCTCGCACCAGTGCATGGGCAAGAACCTGGCGCGCATGGAGATGCAGATCTTCCTGGAGGAGTTCACGCGGCGCCTGCCGCACATGCGCCTGTCGGAACAACGCTTCAGCTACGTGCCCAACACCTCGTTCCGCGGGCCCGAACACCTGTGGGTCGAGTGGGACCCGAGCGCCAACCCCGAGCGCGCCAACGCGGGCCTGCGCGACGTGCAGGTGCCCGTACGCATCGGCGAGCCGTCGGCGCACGCCATCGCGCGGCCCGTGGTGGTCGAGCGCGTGACGCCGGTGGCCGACGGCATCGTGCGGCTGCGCCTGGTGTCGCCCGACGGCAAGCCGCTGCCGCGCTGGACGCCGGGCTCTCACATCGACGTCGAATGCGGCACGCCCGAGCTGTCGCGCCAGTACTCGCTGTGCGGCGACCCCGACGAAGCCCACGCGCTGGAGATCGCCGTGCTGCACGAGCCCGAAGGCCGCGGTGGTTCGGCCTGGGTGCATGCGAACGTGAAGGTGGGCGACCGCCTGCGCATCCGCGGCCCGCGCAACCACTTCCGGCTCGACGAGTCGCTGACCAAGGCGATCTTCATCGCCGGCGGCATCGGCATCACGCCCGTGAGCGCGATGGCGCGCCGCGCGAAGGCGCTGGGCATCGACTACGAACTGCACTACAGCGGCCGCAGCCGCGCCACCATGGCCTTCGTCGACGAACTGGCCGCACTGCATGGCGAACGCCTGCACGTGCATGCAGCCGACGAAGGCCGGCGCAACGACCTGCGGGCGTTGCTCGCGACGCCCGTGCCCGGCGCACAGGTGTATGCCTGCGGCCCGCTGCGCATGCTTGAAGCGCTCGAAGACTGCTGCGCCGCATGGCCCGAGGGCGCGTTGCGCGTGGAGCATTTCGAATCGACGCTCGCCACGCTCGACCCGTCGAAGGAACATGCCTTCGAGGTGGAGCTGAAAGACTCCGGCCTCGTCATCACCGTGCCGCCCGACCAGACCTTGCTGACGGCTTTGCGCGCGGCGAATGTCGATGTGCAGAGCGACTGCGAAGAAGGCCTGTGCGGTTCGTGCGAAGTGCGCGTGCTGGCCGGCAAGGTCGATCACCGCGACGTGGTGCTCACGCGCAGCGAGCGCGATGCGAACACGAAGATGATGGCTTGCTGTTCGCGCGCGTGCGAAGGGCGCTTGGTACTCGAACTCTGAGGCTTTTCGCAGCGCGCATTGATTCATCGCAAGTGTTTCGCGGCACGCCCACCGCACAGTGGGGCGTGCCGAGTCGGCACCTCACCGAAGGAACCATGTGATGAAGACGAGAACCACCGCGGCCCTGCTTTTCACGGCGCTGCTGGCCGGCCCCGTGCTGGCCGCCACCTGCGACATCGAGATCGAAGGCAACGACGCGATGCAGTTCAACAAGACCGCCATCGCGGTCCCGGCCAGCTGCAAGCAGTTCACCGTGAAGCTCAAGCATGTGGGCAAGCTGCCCAAGGCTTCGATGGGCCACAACTGGGTGCTGAGCAAGGCGGCCGACGCGCCAGGCGTGGCGGCGGACGGCATCGGCGCGGGGCTGGACAAGGCCTATGTGAAGCCGGGCGATGCCCGCGTCATCGCGCATTCGAAGGTCATCGGCGGCGGTGAGACCGATGCCGTGAGCTTCGACGTGGCCAAGCTCAAGGCCGGCGACAGCTATGCGTGGTTCTGCTCGTTCCCCGGGCACGCGTCGCTCATGAAGGGCACGCTGACGCTGGTCAAGTAGCCGCACCGCCCAAAGGCATCAGCAGCACCACCTGCGTGTCGCCGGGCTGCGACTGCAACTGAAGCTCCGCGCCCAGGCGGCGTGCCCGCGCCTGCAAATTACGCAGCCCCGCGCCGCCGCTCACGCTGTGAACCGCGAAACCGCGGCCGTCGTCGCGCACGCTGAGTTGCAGTTCGGCGCCCGCGCGCGCCACCGTCACGTCCACGCGCCGGCCTGCGCTGTGCTTGAGCACATTGGTCAGCGCCTCCTGCAGGAAGCGCATCAGGTCCAGGCTCTGCGAGGGCGCGAGTTCGAGCGTGTCGATGCCCGAGACCTTCCAGCGGCAGTCGATGCCGTTCGCGTCGAGCAGCTGCGCGCTGCGGTAGCGCAGCGGCGCCAGCAGCTCGCCGAGTGCGCGCGCACCGTCGTCGCGGCCCGTGGCGTCGATGATCAGTCGCAGGTCGTCGCGCAGGCTTTTGAGCATCGCCAGCAGCTGCGGCGCGCTGAGGTGGTCGGGCGTGCGCTCCAGCGTGGCGATGCTGCCCACGAGCATGCCGCCGAGGCCGTCGTGCAGGTCGCTCACGAGGTTGACGCGCTCGCCGATGCGCGCGTGCGCCAGCTCGAGGGCGTGCTGCTGCGCGAGCGTGGCCGCGAGCTCGGCCTTGGCGGCGTTCACTTCCTCGATCAGCTCGGTGTTGAAGTTCTCGATGCGCTTCAGGCTCTGCACGAAGCGCCCGGCCTGCGTGAGCGCCATGCCCAGCAGCAGCACGTACGAGGACATGGTCGTGTAGTAGATGTTGCTGTCGATCACCTGCGTGAACACCAGCAGGTCGTGTGCGCCCGTGAGCGCCGACACGGCCATGAACGGCGCGAGCGAACGCATCGGGCTGCCGCGGTAACGCAGCGCATGGAAGATACCGGCGCTGTTCACCCCGATGATCGTGAGGCCGCCCACCAGGGTCCAGATCGCACGGTGGGTGGGCAGGTTCGCGGTGCCTGTAAACCACAGGTCGAGCACGCCGATGATTGCTATCGCGAACGCCGCGATTTCGAGGCGCGGCAGGCGCCGCCCGGCAAAGCGCAGCACGAACACGCCGTACGACATGCTGAAGAACAGCAACAGCGAGGTGTTGAGCGCCTGCCAGCTGTGGTTGCTGGCAAAGGGCCAGGGGCTGGTGGCGATCTGGTTGTAGCCGAACAGCAGCCACAGCACCGACATCGCGGCGAACCAGCCGTAGGCCGTTTCGCGCCGCCGCAGCAGCCACCACGCCGCGAAGAAGGCCGACACCGCCGCGCTGGTCGCCAGGCCGAACACCTGCAGGTCGCGCCGCATGAGCTGCTCGCGGCCGAACTCGGCCTGCAGGGCGGCGGGCGTGCCCAGGCTCACCGGTCCCAGCCCGGCCTGGTAGGCCGACAGGCCCGACACGCGCACCAGCAGCGTGTTGGTGCCGGCGCGCAGCTGCGGCGCGGCCAATAACCAGTAGCGCGGCGAGTTCCATGCGCGCGTGAGCGGCTCGACCAGGCTGCGGTCGCGCCAGATCGTGGTGCCGTTGAGCGACACCTCGCCGGCCATGTTCAAGTAGTGCAGCAGCAATCCCGACTCGGTCACCGGCGTGGGCTGCTCCCAGGTCAGCCGGTACCAGACCACGCCGTCGAAACCGGGCCAGCGCGTGGCCCAGCTGTCGGGCAGGGTGACGGGCGTCCAGCCGTCGGCGGGTGGGGTCGTGTCGTCCCAGCCGGTGCCGCGTGCGGCTTCGGCGCGCAGTTCGGGAACCACAGGGGTTTGTGCGTGCGCGCTGCCCGTCGAGAGCAGCAGCCACAGGGCCCACAGCAGAAGGCCCGCAAAGAAGCTCAGCGCAGCAGGCCTTGCCTTCGACCCTGGTAGATCGCCTCGGTGCGCGAGTTGACGGCCAGCTTGCGGTAGATGTTCTTGGTGTGGCATTCCACGGTCAGTCTGGAGATCGACAGCGCCTCCGCCATGTCGCGGTTGCTCATCCCTTGCGACACGAGCTCGAGGATTTTGCGCTCGCGCGGCGTAAGTGCGACGGGGGCCAGCGTCGGCTCGTCGAAAGGCGGTGGCGGGGCGGGCAACTGCGCCGCCACCCAGCCGAGGATGCGTCGCGCGATGGCCGGGTCGATCGGTGCGCCGCCTTGCTCGATGCTGCGCAGCGCGATGCTGAGCTCCAGGTCGTCGCGTTCCTTCAGCAGGTAGCCGATGGCGCCGGCACGCAGCGCGGCAAAGATCACGGCCTCGGTGCGCCAGGCCGAGATCACCACCGCGGGCACGAGCGGGCGGTGCACATGCATCCAGTCGATCAGGTCGACACCGCTGCCGTCGGGCAGGCCGATGTCCACCAGTGCCACGCCGAAATGCTGCTGCTGCTCCAGCAGCGAGCGGGCCGCGGCCACGCTGTCGGCCCAGGCGATCTGCGGCTCGTCGCAGCCCAGTGTGGAGAGCACGTACGCCAGCCGCTCGCGCATCGCCGGATCGTCTTCGACGACCAGCGCAGGGCTCAGCGAGACCACTTCAACGTCTTCCAGAAGAGGGGCAGACATAGGACGACATTTTTGAGCCGTGGTGTACGTGGTGCAACGTTTTTTCTTAAATGAAACGACTGTTTCTAAAGTTCCTATTTGTATCTTGATGTTAATTCAAAGCGCCGACAACCCTAATCGAGGATGACCCCTCCGCTCAGGTTGACTATTGCCCCCGTCATGGCCCCGGCCAGCGGCGAGGCCAGGAACACGGCGGTGGCCGCGAACTGGTCCAGCGAGGGCAGGCGTTCCACCAGCAGGCCCTCGGGCCGCTCGGCCAGCATCTGCGCGACCGTGAGCCCCATGCGCTCGGCGACCGGGCGAAACACCTCGCCGCTGTGCGAGCCCGCGGCCGCCGCCTCGGGAATGGCGTGCGAGCGGATGCAGGCGGTGCGGATGCGAAAGGCTGCCAGCTCGCCCGCCATGTGGCGCGTGAGCCCCTCCACGCCGGCGCAGGCCACGGCATGCCCGAGGTACCCGGGACCGGGTAGGCGCGAGGCGGGCGTCGACACCGACAGGATCACGCCGCCGCCGCGCGCCGCCATGTGCGGCGCCACGGCCTTGGCGGTGAGGAAGTTGCTGCGCGTGTAGGCGTGGACCGGGACGAAGTAGTCCTCCAGCGACAGCTCGGCGAGCGGCCGGCCCTGCACGTGGAAGACGCCGACCGCGTTGAACGCGAGGTCGATGCCGCCGGCCTGCTCGGCGACCTCGGCCGCGTGGCGCAGCATGGCGGCTTCGTCCAGCGCATCGACCACCGCGGCCTGCGCGCGGCCACCGGCGGCGGCGATGTCTTTCACCACCGCATCGAGCTTGTCGCGGCTGCGGCCGGTGACGAACACGCGGGAGCCTTCGCGCGCAAAGGCACGGGCTACGGCGCCGCCGAGGGCTCCGCTGCCACCGTGGATCACGGCGCAGCGGTCTTTCAAAGACAGCACGTTCGAGGGCATGGGCGTTTCTCCTTGGAGTGAGTGGCGCCCGCGACATGCAGGCGCTCGTTCCAAGGACGGCGCAGGCCCAGCTGATCCGACAGTACTGCGTGTTTTTTTCTTCTCAGACTTGCGGAATGCGCGGCGCGATCACGCCCGGGTCGTACCAGGTGACCGGACGGATCTCGAACACGCCGCCCTCGAAGTCCAGCCGCCGCGCCGCATGCCGTGCATCTTCGAGCGACTCGCACTCGACGATGTAGAGGCCCATGAGCTGTTCCTTCGTCTCGGCGAAAGGCCCGTCGGTCACCAGCGGGTGCGCGGCGCCGGCGTGCCGCACCGTGGTGGCGGTGTCGGGCATCAGGCGCAGCACGGTGCCGAGCCGGCCGGCGGCCTGCAGCTCGTCGCGCAGGTCGGTGTGGCGCTCGAGCATCTCGTCTTCGACCTCGGGCGCCCAGCCGGCTGCCGCAGCTTCGGAACCGTAGATCAGGATGGAATAGAGCATCGTTCGTCCTTTGCGTGGAGGGTGTCGGAAGCGGCGCCCGCACTCAGGCGGTCGAGCAGCAGGCGGATGTGCGCAGCCTCGGCGGCGGTGCGGGCCAGCGCGAGCGCATCGGCAAAGGCGCGGCGCGCTTCGTCGGGGCGGCCCAGCTGCGTCAGCAGCCCGCCGCGCAGGCCGTGAAAGTGAAAGTACGCCGACAGCGGCACCGCCAGCGCGTCGACCATCGCCAGCGCCGCCTCGGGCCCGCGCACCTTCGCCACGGCCACCGCGCGGTTGAGCGTCACCACGGGCGAGGGCTGCAGCCGTTCGAGCCCGGCGTAGAGCCGGTCGATCTCGGCCCAGTCGGTGTCGGCTGCGCGTGCGGCCCGTGCGTGCGTGGCCGCGATGGCCGCCTGCAATTGGTACGGCCCGATGCGGCGCTGGCGCAGCGCAGCATCGAGCAGGGCCAGGCCTTCGTCGATCGCCGCGCGATGCCAGCGCGTGCGGTCCTGGTCTTCGAGCAGCACGACCATGCCGTCGGCGTCGAGCCGCGCATCGGCGCGCGCGTGTTGCAACAGCAGCAGTGCGCACAGGCCGGCGGCCTCGGGCTCGTCGGGGAACAACTCGCACAGCAGGCGCGCGAGGCGGATCGCCTCTTCGCACAGCGCGGCGCGCACATGGGCCGTGCCGCCGCTGGCCGCATAGCCTTCGTTGAACAGCAGGTAGACCACCGCGCCCACGGCCGCCAGCCGCTCGCCGCGCTCGCGCACACCGGGCGCATCGAAGGGCAGGCCGGCCGCGGCCACGCGCTGCTTGGCGCGCGTGATGCGCTGCTCCATCGCACGCTCGCCGACGAGGAAGGCGCGCGCGATCTCCGCCACCGACAACCCCGAGACGATGCGCAGCGCCAGCGCGATCTGCTGCGCGAGCGGCAGCGCGGGGTGGCAGCAGACAAAAAGCAGGCGCAGCACGTCGTCGCGGTAATGCGATTGGTCGAGTTGCTCGGCGAGGTCGGGGTCGAGGGCCGCGTCCGCGTCGCCGTCATCGCCTCCAGGCAGCGGATCGTGCCGGTCGCGCCGCCGCAGCTCGTCGAGCGCCGCGTTGCGCCCCACGAGGATCAGCCACGCCAGGGGATCGTCGGGCGGGCCCTGCTCGGGCCAGTGCCGCAGCGCGCGCAGGCTGGCTTCCTGGAAGCCTTCCTCGGCCGTGTCCAGGTCGCGGAAGTAGCGCAGCAGCGCTGCCACCGCGCGCGGACGCGCGGCGGTCAGCGTGGTGGCGATCCAGCTCAGCTCGGTGGTGGTCATCGTCGGCGCGGTGCGTGTCGCTTCTGTTCCTTCGACGGAAGGTTCAACCCCAAGGACGCGCCAGTATGCGGCGGGCC
>NZ_CALRZC010000146.1:0-21694 GCF_943372545.1 Variovorax sp. YR752
GGCGATGCGCCGCGACACCAGGCCGGGGCGCGGCTGGAAGTCGCGCCGCACGCCGCAATCGACCACGGTGAGCACCAGGCCGTGCTGGCGCGCCAGCACGCTCACGGCCGCACCGCCGGCCAGGAAGTTCTCGACCATCTGCCAGGTCACGTCGCTCGGATAGGCCGACACGCCGCGCGCCGCCAGCCCGTGGTCGCCCGCGCACACCAGCATCTGCGGCGCGTCGAGCACGGGCTGCTCGGTGCCGAGGATGGCGCCGATGCGCAGCGCCAGCGCTTCGAGGCGGCCCAGTGCGCCGACCGGCTTGGTCTTGTTGTCGAGCGCGGCCTGCAGGCGCGCCGCGAGCGCGGCATCGGCGATGTCAGGAATGGCGGGAATCAAATCGGTGTCGGTCATGCGATCAGGCCGGCGAGCACGCCGGCGTCGAAGTGGGTGTCGATGAAGTCGGCCAGGCCATCGAAGGTGGCGTCCAGCGTGGGCGCCGTGGTGCCGAACAGCGCCTGCAGCGCGGCCGGGTCTTCGAACAGGCCGTGCAGGTACAGGCCCAGCACGTTGCCGCGCGCGTTCTGCCAGGCCAGGCCCTCGGGCATCACGGCGCGGCCGTCGTGGGCCAGTTGCGGGTGGGCCGCGGTCTGGCCGTGGTGGATTTCGTAGCCGGCGATGCGCACGCCCGACAGCGCGGCCCAGGGGCCCGCGACCAGGTCTGCCGCAAAGGTCGCCTCGCGGTGGCGCACAGTCTTCTCGCGCTCGAACACAGTCACGAGCGGCAGCAGCCCGAGCCCCGGCGCGTTGCCGTCGATGCCGTGCGGATCGACCAGCGCTTCGCCCAGCATCTGCAGCCCGCCGCAGACACCCAGCACCGCACCGCCGCGCCCCGCGTGCTCGGCCACCGCGCGGTCCAGACCCTGCGCGCGCAGCCAGGCCAGGTCGCCGCTCGTGTGCTTGGAGCCCGGCAGCACGATCCAGTCGGCACCGGCCACATCGGCGGGCGTGCGAGCCCAGACCAGGCGCACGCCGGGCACGTTCTTCAGTGCCTGGAATTCGTCGAGGTTGCTCAGGCGCGGGTACGCGACCACCGCCACGGTGCGCGTGACCACGCCGCTGGCGCGGCTGCGGTCGTCGAACACGCCGTCTTCCTCGGGCAGGCCGTGCTGCCACCACATCGGCAGCGTGGCCACGGTGGGCACGCCGGTCAGTTCCTGCAGCTGCTGCGGCGCGGGCGCCAGCAGCGAAGCGTCGCCCCGGAACTTGTTGAGCACGAAACCATGGATGAGCGCCCGGTCGGCCTCGGGCAGCAGCGCCCAGGTGCCGTACAGGTGGGCAAAGGCGCCGCCCCGGTCGATGTCGGTTGCCAGCAGGCAGCGCGCCCGCGCGTGGCGGGCGACGCGCATGTTGACGATGTCGCTGGCCATGAGGTTGATCTCGGCCGGCGAACCCGCGCCTTCGATCACGACCACGTCGTTCTCGGCGCGCAGCGCGTCGAAGGCCTGCACGATCTGCGGCCAGACGCGTTCGCTGCGCCCGCGCCACGGCAGGGTCGAGAGCGACTCGCTCACTTGCCCCATCAGCACCACCTGGCTGTGGGTGTCCCGCTCGGGCTTGAGCAGCAGCGGGTTCATGCGCACGTCGGGCACGGCGTTGGCGGCCAGGGCCTGGAAGTACTGGGCGCTGCCGATTTCGCCGCCCTCGACCACGCGGGCGTTGTTGCTCATGTTCTGCGCCTTGAACGGCGCCACCCGCAACCCCTGGCGGGCATACCAGCGGCACAGCGCGGTGGCCAGCCAGCTCTTGCCGGCGCCGCTGGTGGTGCCCAGGACCATGACGCAGCGCGCCGGTCCGCTTGTCGCTCTAGAACTCATCGGGGGATTGTCGTTGAGCGCCGAACTGAAACCGGAAGGCCGACTCAGACGTACCAAGGGATGCGGCCCCTTCGGGCTGCCTCCGGAAAATCATGTCCGCCCTCAACCACTTGGCGCTCACCGTCGAAGAAACCGAACCGGGCCGGTTCCGTTGGGTCCTGCTCGAAGCGCAGGACAACGGCGACGCCGAGGCGCTCGACTACCGCGTCTACCGCCGGGCCGTGCGCGCCGAAGGCAGCTATTCGAACGCGCTGGCGATGGGCGTGGCGCAGCTGCAGAAGCTCAGCGCCAAGGCCTCACCCGACGCCAGCGACTGAGCCTGCTCCGTCAGGGCGAGAAGCCCGAACGCCGCACCACCGGCTCCCACTGCTGGCGGTAGGCCTTGAGCATCTGCACGGTCTCGGCATTGCTGCTGACCACCGGCCGGATGTACAGCGCATCAGCCGCCTTCTGCAGCCCCGGATCCTGCATCACCTCGCGGATCTTGGCGGCCAGCAACTGCACCTTGGCGGGCGGCATGCTGCTCGGCGCGAAGAAGGTGTTCCAGCCGTCGGCATCGATCTTCATGCCGGCCTCGCGGAAGGTCGGCACGGCGGGTGCGAAGCTCGCGCGCTTCTTGCCCGACACGGCCAGGATGCGGATCTTGCCGGCCACGTGCTGCGCATAGAGCGAGTCCAGCGTGTCGATGGCGATCGGCAGCGAACCACCGCTCAGGTCGGCCAGCAGCGGCGCCGAGCCGCCGTAGCCCTTGATCTGCGGCTGCACGCTCAAGGCATCGCCCACCATCAGGCCGAAGAAGTGCGGCAGGCTGCCCGTTGCCGGCACGCCGAACACCGCCTCCTCGGGATGCGCCCAGAGCCGGCCCACGAGGAACATCGCGCGGTCGAGCTGCAGCTTCTGACCCACGGCCAGCGCGAAGTCGTAGCTGCTGACCTGCGTGACCGGCACGAAGTCCTTGTCGGGGTCGTAGCCGGCGTCCTTGAGCACGAGGGGCGCCACCATCATCACGGCGGGGTTGCCGAGCATCAGCACGTTCTCGCTCGCGGGCGCGCGCCGCAATTGCTTGGCCGCCAGACGGCCGCCCTCGCCCGCACGGTTCTCCACCGTCACCGCCACGCCGAGCTGGGGGCCGAGGCGCTCGGCAATGAGCCGCGCGATCCGGTCGGTGCTGCCGCCGGGCGCATAGCCGACGACCAGCGTGAGCGGGCCCTCGAGCGCTGGCGCTGGCGTCTGTGCCTGCGCGGGCACCACGGCGCCACCGATCGCGAGCGCGAGGCAGCTGGCGGCGAGGCTTCGCCGGGACCAAAGAAAGGGCATGGGATCTCCTGTATCGCCGACGGCGGGCGGCCGGCTTTTGTTACGTTGTTTATATTCAGGTAACAAATAGTTGATCTAATCCATCATTGCCCGCCGAGGCGGCGCCACCACACCCTGCACCCCGTGAGTTCTTCCGTGCCAGCCTTCCCCGACGCGGCCGCGCTGCTCGCGCCCCGCACCCTCGACGACCTGCTTCTTTACCGGCTCTCGCGCGCCGCGCGCGCCGGCAGCGGCATGGCCACGCGCCTCGTCGAAGGCGGCTTCGGCATCACGCGCCGCGAATGGGGAATGATCGGCACGCTCGCGCAGACCGGAGAGATCACCTCCTCCGCGCTGTCGGAACAACTGAACCTGGACCGCGTGCGCACCTCGCGCGGACTGGGCAGCCTGGTCGAAAAGCAGTTGGTGGAACGGCGCCGGGACGCCAAGGACCGCCGCGAAGTGCATGTCCAACTGAGCCCGGCAGGACGCCAGCTCTACGACGACCTGTTCTCGCGGGTCGCCGACCTCAACACCGGCCTGCTCGAAGGCATGGCCCCGGCAGACATCGAGGTCCTGCTGCAATGCCTGCAGCGGCTCGAGCAGCGCGGCAGCGCGCTGAGCGCGCAAGGCCTGGTGCCCGAGAAGGCCGACCGCCGTTCGGGCGGCACGCGCCACCGCTGGCCGATGCGGGGCGCGTAGGGCCTGCGGGCCCGCTCAGCTCTGCGGGCCGCGCGGGCCGTCGGCCGATGCCACGGCGCCCGGCACTTCCCAGCCGCCACCGATGGCGCGGATCAGCCCGACGGTCGCCTGGTACTGCGCCGACTTCACCTGCAGCGCCTGGCGCCGGTTGCGCAGCTCGCTGCGGCGCGCGTCGAGCAGGTCGAGCTGGCTCACGTAGCCGTTGCGGTAGCGCGTGTCCGACAGGCTGGTGGCGCGCTGTGCCGAAGTCACGGCCTGCGCCTGCACCACCGACTGCTCCTGCAGGATGCGGATGGCGGCCAGCTGGTCTTCGACCTCCTGGAACGCCACCAGCACCTGCGAGCGGTAGCTGGCGAGCGCACCGTCGAGCTGGGCATTGGCGCCCTGCACGCCGGCTTCCCGCCGGCCGCCGTCGAAGATCGGCAGCGACAGCAGCGCGCCCACGCCCCACGAGCGCGCCGACCACTTGAAGAGGTCGCCGATCTCGGGCGAGGCGTAGCCCGCCGCGCCGGTCAGCGAGATGTTCGGGAACCACGCGGTCTGCGCCACGCCCACGCGGGCCTGCGCCGCCATGACGGCGCTCTGCGCGGCCGACACGTCGGGCCGGCGCGTGAGCACGGTCGACGGCACGCCCGGCGGAATCACCGGCAGCGCGGTGCCCCAGTCGTCGGGCCGCATGCCGAAGCTGGAGGCCGAATCGCCCACCAGCACGGCCAGCGCATGTTCCACCTGGGCGCGCTGGCGGTCGAGCGCGAGCGCGTCCGATTCGGTGGACGACACCTCGGTCTGCACACGCGCCACGTCGAGCTCGGCGATGTCGCCGGCCTGCTGGCGGCGCTGCGTCAGGCGCAGCGTGTCGCGGTAGGCGGCGACCGATTCGCGCACCAGCACGCGTTCGGCATCGAGCGCGCGCAGCTGCAGGTAGGTCTGCGCCACCTCGGCCTGCACCGCGAGCCGGGTGCTTTGCAGCAGCGCCTCGCGGCCGGCCGCGTCGAGCTTGGCCGCGTCGGCCGCACCCGAGAGGCGGCCGAACAGGTCGACCTCGTACGAGAACGTGGCGCCGATGTTGGTCATGGTGCCGGGCCGGGTGCTGGCCGTGGCCTTGTCCAGGCCCGCACCGCGGTTGGCGCCGGCGCCAAGGCCGATCTGCGGCAGGCGGTCGGCCTGCGCGCTGCGTGCCAGCGCACGGGCTTCGGCCAGCCGCGCGGCGGCGGCCTGGATGTTGGCGTTGTCGACCGCGGCACGCTCGACCAGCGTGTTGAGCACCGGGTCGTTGAACGCCAGCCACCATTCGCCGCGCGGTTGCGCCTCGGCGGGCGTGGCCCGGGTGAAGCCGGCCGGCGCCGTGGCGCCCGGTTGCTGCTGCGGCTGTTCCTTGAACTGGGCCGCGGTCGGCACCGAGGGCATGCCAGAGGGCACGCTGGCGCAACCAGCCAGCACGAGGGCCGCCACCAGCGGCAGCATGGCGGTGCGCAAGGGGCGCATCAGGGTGGGGATTCCGAATGTCATGGAAAACCTTCTTTCTTCTTGTCGATCAGTCATGCGCGCCATGCGAGGGGCGCGGCGAGGCCGGCACCGGGTGCAGACCGCCACCACCGCCACCGTGCGAAGGTGTCGCAGGATGGTCGGCCGACACGAAGTCGTCGCCGTGCGGCACTTCGCCGTGCAGCTTGAGCGGCCGGTTGCCCGCCAGGCGGCGCATCAGCACATAGAACACCGGCGTCAGGAACAAGCCGAAGGCCGTCACGCCGATCATTCCGGCGAACACTGCCACGCCCATCGCCTTGCGCATCTCGGAGCCGGCACCGGTCGAGAGCACCAGGGGCAGCACACCCATCACGAAGGCCAGCGAGGTCATGAGAATCGGGCGCAGGCGCAGGCGGCTGGCTTCGATCGCGGCCTGGATCGGCGTGCGTCCGGCGAACTCCAGTTCCCGTGCGAACTCCACGATCAGAATCGCGTTCTTCGCACTCAGCCCCACCAGCACGATCAACCCGATCTGCGTGAAGACGTTGTTGTCGCCCCCCGAGATCCACACGCCCGCCATCGCGGCCATGATGCCCATGGGCACGATCAAGATGATCGCGATCGGCAGCGTCAGGCTTTCGTACTGCGCGGCCAGCACCAGGAACACCAGCAGGATCGCCAGCGGGAACACCAGGAAGGCGGAGTTGCCGGCCAGGATTTCCTGGTACGTCAGCTCGGTCCACTCGAAGCTCACGCCCTTGGGCAGCGTCTCGGCCGCGATCTTGGTGATCACGTCCTGCGCCTGGCCCGACGAATAGCCGGGGGCCGGGCCGCCGTTGATGTCGGCGGCCAGGTAGCCGTTGTAGCGCATGGCGCGTTCCGGGCCGAAGGTCGAATTGACCTTCATCAGCGCGGCCAGCGGCACCATCTCGCCCGAGGTCGAGCGCACCTTCAGCATGCCGACGTCTTCGGCACGGGCGCGGTACGGCGCATCGGCCTGGACGCGCACGGAGTACGTGCGGCCGAACTTGTTGAAGTCGTTGGCATACAGGCTGCCCAGGTAAATCTGCATCGTGTCGAAGATGTCCGTCACCGGCACGCCGAGCTGACGCGCCTTGGTGCGGTCGATGTCGGCGTACAGCTGCGGCACGTTGACCTGCCAGCTCGTGAACATGCCCGTCAGTTCAGGCGCCGCATAGGCCTTGGCCATGAAGGCCTTCACCGCGACGTCCATCTGGTCGTAGCCGACCGAGGCGCGGTCTTCGATCTGCAGCTTGAAGCCGCCGGTCGTGCCCAGGCCTGCCACCGGCGGCGGCGGGAACATCACGATGAACGCGTCCTGGATGCTCGAGAACGCACCGTTGAGCTGGCCGGCCACCGCACCGCCGCTCTGGTCTTCGCGCTTGCGCTGGTCGAAGGGCTTGAGCGTGGCGAACACGATGCCCGAGTTCGAGCTGTTGGTGAAGCCGTTGATCGACAGGCCCGGGAAGGCAATGGCGTCTTCCACGTTCGGGTTCTTCTTCATGATCTCGCCCATGCGGGTGATCACCTCTTCCGTGCGGTCGAGCGTGGCGCCGTCGGGCAGCTGGGCAAAACCGATGAGGTACTGCTTGTCCTGCGCCGGCACGAAGCCGCTGGGCACCGCCTTGAAGAGGCCGAAGGTCACGCCGACCAGCGCGAGGTAGATCACCAGCATCAGCGTCTTGCGCGAGATCACGCGCTTGACGCCGCCGCTGTAGGCCTCGGAGCCGCGATGGAAGAACTTGTTGAAGCCGCGGAACAGCCAGCCGAAGGCCTTGTCCATGCCGCGCGTCAATGCGTCCTTGGGCTGGTCGTGGCCGCGCAGCAGTAGTGCGGCGAGCGCCGGCGACAGCGTCAGCGAGTTGATGGCCGAGATCACCGTCGAGATCGCGATGGTCACCGCAAACTGCTTGTAGAACTGGCCCGTGAGACCGCTGATGAATGCCAGCGGCACGAACACGGCCACGAGCACCAGCGCGATCGCGATGATGGGGCCCGACACTTCGCGCATGGCGCGGTACGTGGCTTCACGCGGCGTGAGCCCCGCCTCGATGTTGCGCTCGACGTTCTCCACCACCACGATGGCGTCGTCCACCACGATGCCGATCGCCAGCACCAGCCCGAACAGGCTCAGCGCGTTGATCGAGAAACCCAGCACATGCAACACCGCGAAGGTACCGATCACCGACACCGGCACGGCCAGCAGCGGAATGATGGAGGCGCGCCACGTCTGCAGGAACAGGATCACCACCAGCACCACCAGCGCGATGGCTTCAAGCAGCGTGTGGATCACCGATTCGATCGATGCGCGCACGAACTGCGTCGGGTCATAGGCGATGCGGTATTCCAGGCCTTCCGGCATGTTCTTGTTCAGCTCTTCCATCGTCTTGCGGACGTTGGACGAGATGTCGAGCGCGTTGGAGCCCGGGGCCTGGAACACGCCCATGCCGACGGCCGGGTCGTTGTTCAGCAGCGAACGCAGCGAGTAGTCGGCGGCGCCCATTTCGAGGCGGCCGATGTCGCGCAGACGCGTGACGGCGCCGTCGGTGCCGCTCTTGACGATGATGTCGCCGAACTCTTCTTCGCTCTGCAGGCGCCCTTGCGCATTGATCGACAGCTGCATGTCCACGCCTGACAGGCCCGGCGATGCGCCGACCACGCCGGCCGCGGCCTGCACGTTCTGGCCACGGATCGCAGCCACCACGTCACTGGCCGAGAGGCCGCGTTGCGCGACCTTCTGCGGGTCGAGCCAGACGCGCATGGAGTAGTCGCCGCCGCCGAAGATCTGAACCTGGCCCACGCCCTCGATGCGCGCCAGCGGGTCCTTCACGTTCAGCACCGCGTAGTTGCGCAGGTAGTTGATGTCGTAGCGGTTGTTCGGCGAGACGAGGTGAACCACCATCGTCAGGTCGGGCGCGCTCTTGACGGTCGTGATACCGAGGCGCCGCACTTCTTCGGGCAGGCGCGGCTCGGCTTGCGAGACGCGGTTCTGCACGAGCTGCTGGGCCTTGTCGGGATCGGTGCCGAGGCGGAAGGTGACGGTGAGCGTCATCACGCCGTCGGTCGTTGCCTGGCTGCCCATGTAGAGCATGCCTTCGACACCGTTGATCTGCTCTTCGAGCGGCGTGGCCACCGTTTCAGCGATCACCTTCGGGTTGGCGCCCGGGTATGTTGCGCGCACCACCACCGAGGGCGGCGCGACTTCGGGGTACTCCGAGATCGGCAGACCGCGCAGCGCAATCAGGCCGGCGATCAGCATCAGTAGCGACAGCACGCCGGCAAAGATCGGCCTGTCGATGAAGAATTTTGAGAGATTCATGTTGGTTCTCCGGCGGGCGCCAGGGCGCCCTCCTCCGAAATCAGGACTTCGCGGCCTCGGCCACGCGTTCCGGTTGTTGTTGCTTCGTGTCCGCCTTGGCGTCCATGGTCACGGTCTGCGGCACCACCAGCGCCCCCGGGCGGATGTGCTGCAGGCCGTTCACCACCACGCGATCGCCGGCCTTCAGGCCCTTGCTCACGACGCGCAGACCGTTGATGGGCCCACCCAGCGTCACCTCGCGGTACATGGCCTTGTTGTCGTCACCCACGACCATCACGAACTTCTTGTTCTGGTCGGTGCCAATGGCACGCTCGCTCACCAGCAGCGCGGTGTCGTTGCGGGCCTGGCCCATGCGGATGCGGGCGAACTGGCCGGGAATGAGCGCGCCGTCCTTGTTGTCGAACGAGGCGCGCACACGCACGGTGCCGCTGCGGGCGTCGACCTGGTTGTCGATCAGCTGCAGCTTGCCGGTGAAGGGCGTGCCGTCGAGGCCGGCGGTGCCCATCTGCACGGGGATGGTGTCGATCTGGCCGCGGGCGCCGGCGTTGGCTGGCAGGTCTTTCAGCGCGCGGGTGATCACCTGCTCATCGGCGTCGAAGCTCGCGTAGATCGGGCTCACCGACACCAGCGTGGTCAGCACGGGCGCGCCGGGGCCCGCGGCGACCAGGTTGCCCACGGTCACTTCGAGCTTGCCGATGCGGCCCGACACCGGTGCGCGCACCTGGGTGTAGCCCAGGCTCAGGCGTGCGGTCTGCAGCGAGGCTTGCGCGGCGCGCAGGTTGGCTTCGGCTTCGCGGCCGGCGTTCACGCGCTCGTCGAGCTCACGTTGCGCGATGGCCTGCTCGTCCCACAGGCGCTTGGCACGCTCCTGCTCGCTGCGGCTGAAGGCCTGGCGGGCTTGCGCCGACGCAACCTGCGCTTCGGCGCGCTCCACCTCGGCAACGTACGGTGCGCGGTCGATGGTGATCAGCAGGTCGCCCTGCTTCACCAGCGCGCCTTCGCGGAAGTGCACCGACTGCACGGCGCCCGCCACGCGGGAGCGCACATCGACGCGCTCCACGGCTTCGAGGCGGCCCGAGAACTCGTCCCAGGCGTTGATCTCGCTCGACGCCACGGTCGCGACCGACACCGGCGTGCCCTGTTGCGCGGCGACCGGGGCCGTGGCCTCGGCCTTGAAGCTGTACATGCCCACCACCGCAGCGGCCACGGCCAGCACCGCGGTGAGGCCGGTCACGGCGGGCCACAGCCCCTTGCGGGCGGCGGAAGACAGCGATTGTTCGTTCTTGTTCGACATGATGGTTCGTCCTTCTCGATGACTTTTTCGGGATGCAACAGGCCATCCGGGCGCCGGCGGCGTCAGGAGGCGGAATTCAGAGAACAGAAAGCCCTGCCACCCGCCTCTGTGGAGGCGGCGGCTTGGTTCAGGGGGCGGAGCGGACCCTCGCGGGTCTAGCTGGGCTCAGGGACCGCCGGGGGCGGTGTGGTGGCGCTGAAGAACTCGCGGAAGTGCTGCTGCACGCTGGCTTCGCAGGATGCGCATCCCACGGCCTCGGTGTCGTACAGCGCCTTGGGCCAGTTGTCGGCGCCGGTCAGCACGCTGCTCGTGACCTCGATGCCGGCCGACCGCAGCCGGCTCGCGAAGGTCATGGCCTCGTCGCGCATCGCGTCGTCGGGCCCCACCAGCACCAGCGCCGGTGCCAGGGCGGCCAGCCGCAGCGATCCGCTCGGCACCGCATAGGGGTGCGTGGCGTTCGACGGACAGCTCAGGTACTTGGCCCAGCCTGTGGCCCACCGGCACTCGGCCTCGTCGTTCGTCGCATTGCGCAGCGAGGCGGTGCCGGCGCACGGGTCGAGCATGGGCGACAGCAGGATCTGGCCTGCCAGCGGCGGATGGGCGCGGTCGCGGGCCACCAGGGCCACGCTGGCCGCCAGGTTGCCGCCGGCTTCTTCGCCGGCCAGGTACACCTGGGCGCCCTTGCCGCCGAGCTTCACGCGCTGCTTGTAGAGCCATTCGAGCGCCGCATAGCCCACCTCGACCGGCTCCGGGAACGGGGCCGCCGGGGCCAGCGGGTAGTCGAGCGACACCACCACCGCACCCGCGCCGGCCAGCAGCCGGGCCACGTTGCGGCCGTTGTCGAGGTTGCCGCAGATGAAGGTGCCGCCATGGAAGTGCAGCACCAGCGGCACGGTCTCGCCCCGTGGACGCTGACCGTAGACACGGGCAGCCACGGGCTCGCGGCCGGGCAGCTCGATCGACAGATCGGACTCCACGCCTTGTGCCGCGGCAAGCGCAGCAGCTTCAGCGGACCGGGACGATGGACGGGGTGACATGGGCGACCTCAGGGATATGGGCGATGGTTGAAATATAAGGCGCTACATGCGCGTTGAAACAGGAAACACAGCCCTACTCTGTTTCCAAACGGAGAACAATCGGACACACCATAGGGGTGCGTTCCTTGTGTGAGAATCCGCCTCCTTCCGGCATAAGCCGGTCTCCCTGAACAGGCATTCGATGGATCAAATCCAGGCAATGCGGATCTTTGTCCGCGTGGTGGAAGCCGGCACCTTCACCCGTGCCGCCGACTCTCTGGCCCTGCCCAAGGGCACCGTCACCAAGCAGATCCAGGCGCTGGAAGCGCGCCTGCACGTGAAGCTGCTCAACCGCACGACGCGGCGCGTCACCGTCACGCCCGACGGCGCCGCCTACTTCGAGCGCGCCGCGCGGCTGCTGAACGACTTCGACGACATGGAAGCCAGCATGACGAATGCGCAGGCCAACCCCACGGGGCGGCTGCGCATCGACGTGGGCACCTCGGTGGCGCAGCAGATCATCCTGCCCAATCTGGCCAGCTTCTGCGACCGCTACCCCGACATCCAGGTCGACCTGGGCGTGAGCGACCGCACCGTCGACCTGATCAGCGACAACGTCGACTGCGTGATCCGCGCCGGCGAACTCAGCGACCAGTCGCTGGTGGCGCGCCGCATCGGCACCCTGCACTTCGTCACCGTCGCCTCGCCGGCCTACATCAAACGCTATGGTGCGCCGCAGCATCCGAATGACATCGAGAAGCGCCACCACGTCGTGAGCTACTTCTCGGGCACCACCCGGCGCGTCTACCCGCACGAGTTCAAGAAGGGCGACGAGTACATCGAGCTCAACGGCCCCTACCGCGTGTCGGTCAATGAGAGCAACGCGCACATCACCGCGGTGCTCGCGGGCTTCGGCCTGTCGCAGTGCATCACCTTCACGGCCGAGCCACTGCTGGAAAGCGGCGAACTCGTCGAGGTGCTGGCCGACTGGCAGCGCGACCCGCTGCCGATCCATGTGGTGTACCCGCCGAACCGGCACCTGAGTGCGAAGGTGCGGGCATTTGTGGACTGGGCGGCGGATCTGTTCGCGAAGAATCCGCGGCTGCAGAAGCGCTGAGGGGCTTCTTTCCGGCGCTTCAGGGCTGGATCAGCGCTGCCAGCGCGCGCGCCGAGAGCGCATCTTCTTTGGACAGGTGCTCGACCAGGCTGCGCCGGTCGGCCTCGGTGCGCTGCTGCGAAAGAAAGCTCTTGCCGGTCAGCGCGAGGATGTCGATCTCGAAGCCGACCAGCCGCTGCAGTGCGTCGTCGACGAACTCGGGTGATGCATCGGCGAGGGACCAGGGCTCTTCGCGATTTGCTTCCTGCGACTGCGTCAGCGTTTCGAGGTGTGAGCGCAGCCAGGCCCCGTCTTCGATGAACCGCAACCGCCCCGTCGCCTGCACCGCGATGTAGTTCCAGCTTGGCGCCAAGCGCCCGCTGCGCTGGCCGTTGACGTACCAGCGCGGGGAGATGAATGCGTTCGGACTCTGGAACACGACCGTGACGTCGCAACCGCCTCGCGCCTCACTGGTCCACAGCGAATGGCTGCGGGCCACGTGGCCTGCCAGCGTGCCATGCGGACCCCGGTCGATCACCTCCAGCGGCAGCAGGTTGGCATCGACCGAGCTGCCCGCGACCGTGAAAAGCGTGGCCAGCGGGTAGGTGCGCATGAGCTCGTGAAGCTCATCGCGCGCCTCGATGGCGAAGAGGGGCTGGATATGCACGGGGGAGGCCTTTCGGGGGATCGATGCCCACCAAGTATTGCGCCCCCTCCCCTCCATCACAGTCGCCTGGAGGTCACCCTGCCCCGTCGCAGGTCAGTAGACCGGCTCGCAGCGCACCTCAGTCTTCACCGAATTCGCAATGAAGCACTCCTCATGCGCCCGATGGTGCAAGTGCTCGATCTGCTCGCGCGTCGGCAGGTTCTCACCCGAAAAGCTCACCTGCGGACGCAGCGTGACCACAGTCATCGCCATCTTCCCTTCGGCGTTCTTCTGCATCACGCCCGTGGCCGCGTCGACATAGCGATCGACCACGAACTTGCGCTTCACCGCCATGGTGAGGAACCACAGCATGTGGCAGCTGGACAGCGAGGCCACGAACATCTCTTCCGGGTCGACTGCCGACGCGTCGGAGTACGGCAGCGGCACCACATGCGGCGACGAAGAGCCCGGCACCTCGGCACCACCGTCGAAACGCAGCACATGGTGGCGGCTGTAGGTGTTGGCCAGGAAGTCCTGGTCGCCCCGCTCCCAGACGATCTCGGCGGTGTACTCGGACATGGGTCGTGCTCCTCGATGAATGAAATGAATGAATGGATGTCAGACGCTCATCAGCTTCACGATCAGCGGCACCAGCAGCGCGGTCGCGATGCCGTTCAGCCCCATCGCCAGCGCCGAGAACGCGCCCGCGGTTTCGTTCACCTGGATGGCCCGCGCGGTGCCGATGCCGTGCGCCGCCATGCCGACAGCGAAGCCGCGCACTGCGGGTTCCTTGATGCGCAGTAGGTTCAGCAAACCGGTGGCCATGATCGCGCCCGAGATGCCGGCGATGGCCGCGGCCACGGCCGCCAGCGACGGCAGGCCGCCGATCTTTTCGGCCACGCCCATCGCGATCGGCATGGTGGCCGACTTGGGCGCGAGCGACATCAGCAACTCGTGCGAACCGCCGAGCACCCAGCCGATGCCGATGGCCGAGACGATGGCAGCCACCGAGCCCACCAGCAGCGCCACGCCGATCGGCAGCCACAGGCGCCGCAGGCGTCCAACCTGGCTGTACAGCGGCACGGCCAGCGCCACGGTGGCCGGGCCGATCAGGAAGTGGACGAACTTGGCGCCTTCAAAGTAGGTGTCGTAAGGCGTGCGCGTGAGCAGCAGAACGCCCACGATGACGATCACCGACACCAGCACCGGGTTGACCATCGGGTTGCGCCCGCTGCGCGCGTGCAGCCACAGCGCGCCCAGGTAGGCCAGCAGCGTGAGCGACAGCCACAGCAGCGGCGACTGGGCCAGGAAGACCCAGATTTCAGACAGCTTGGCGGGCGCGTTCATTCGGCGTCCTTGCCCGTGATGCGGATCATCCAGCGCAGCGTGAGCGCGGTCACCGCCATGGTGAAGGCACCGCCCACGACACCGGCCGCAAGAAACGGCAGCCACTCGCGCCCCACGCGCTCGAAATGCAGCATGACGCCGGTCACCGCCGGGATGAACAGCAGCATCAGGTTGCGCAGCAGATGGCCCGAGGTGTCGGTGAGCGCTTCCGGCACGCCGCCACGCACGAGCAGGCCGACGAAGAGCAGCAGCATGCCGATCAGCGGACCGGGGATCGGCAGCGACAGCCACTGCACGAGCAGTTCGCCCGCGAGCTGGCACAGAAAGAGCGTGGTGATGGCGTAGAGCATGGGCCTCGTTGTTTTCCTTTTTTGCGACGGCCCTATTGTGGTGCGAGGTGCGTTCAGCCGCTGTGTCGTGCGGCGCGTGCCCACGCGGCCTTCAGTGCCTGCTGGCTGGCCGGCGGCAGCACGCCCAGGCGCAGGTGCCCCGGCAGGCCGAAGGAAGTGCAGTCGCGCAGCTTGATGCCCTCGGCGCGCAGCGCGGCAGCGCGGGGCGGGTATGGCATGTCGGGCCGTGCGCCGAAGAAGTTGGCGTCGCCGGGCAGCACTTCCCAGCCCAGCGATTCGCAGACGGCGCGCTGCCGCGCCTTCCAGTCGCGCAGGATGTCGAGGCTGCGCGCGAGCCAGCCTTGCGCTTCGTCGGTGGTCCAGGTCGTGAGCAACGCCACGCCGTGCGTGCCCAGCGGCCACGACGGCGCGAGGTGTTCGAGCCGCTCCAGCAGCGGGCCGGCCACATCACTGTTCGCAGGCGCGATGGCGTAAGCGGCGCGGATGCCCGTGAGGCCCATGGCCTTGTTCGGTGTCCACAGCTGCCAGACACGGTCGCGCTGCGCGTCGTCGTGCGAGGGCTGGCCTTCGAGGCGCAGCGGTTCGTAGGCCATGTCGAGCACGCAGACCGCATCGCTCGCGGCATGCTGCGCGATGTCGGGCTGCGGCTGGCCGAACGGGCTCGACGGTTCGCAGCACCAGCGCAGTGCGGCACCGTCGGCCTCTTCGGGCGCGCGCCGCACGCCGAGGCCCCAGGCCCCGGCGGCGCGTTCGTAGTCGCCGTAGCTGTGCGCGGGCAGCCAGACATCTCCACCGCCGTTCTGCGCCACGACCGCGCTGATGCGGTGAATGAATTCGCTCGCGCTCGCGGCGATCGCGATGCGCTCCACGGTCACGCCGTGGAAATCGGCGAGCGCGGCGCGCAGCGCGGTGTAGCGCGGATCGGGATAGTGCGCCGCGTCGGCTTCGCGCAGTGCAGCCAGCACCACGGGACACGAGCCGACCGCGTTGCCGTTGGTCGAGAAGTCGTGCGGCGCGGCGCCCGTCTCGTCGGGGCCGCCGTGCACCATGGCTTGATTCATCATGCCCACCTCGCCAGCAGCGGCGACAGCATCGCCAGCGAAGCGATCACTGCCAGCCCCCACGCCGCCCGCTCGCCGAGCTGCGCCGTGCGCGCGGTGTCGGCCGACGTGGCGGCGCGCCCTTCCCCGTTCAGCGCATAGACACCCGGTTTCGCCAGCCGCACACCCAGCAGCAGCGCCATCGCGCCCATCGGCCAGCCGCTGTTGGGCGACGGCGTGCGGCGCGCCTCGCTGGCCACGCCGCGCGGCCAGCGGCCGGCTGCGAGCGCGAGCAGCAACACGGTGAGGCGCGCGGGCAGCCACGAGAGCACATCGTCGGCGCGCGCGGCCCACTTGCCGAACCAGGTCCAGTCGCGACCGCCGCGTTCGCCGCGGTAACCCCACATGGCGTCGGCGGTGTTGGCGAAGCGATAGAGGGCCGCACCGGGCAGGCCGAACAGCACGAACCAGAACACGGGCGCCACCAGCGAGTCGTTGAGGTTCTCTGCCAGTGACTCGATGGCGCTCTCGCGCACTTCGCGCTCGCTCAGCACCGAGACATCGCGGCTCACGAGGCGTGCGAGCCGTGCGCGGCCCGCGTCGAGCGATTCGCCCAGCGCGGTCTCGACCGCCAGCACTTCGTCGCGCAGCATGCGCCACGCAAAGAGCGGCTTGAACGCGAGCCCGAGCACCACGGCCATGGCCCAGACCGGCAGCCATTGCATCGCCAGGCTCTGCACCGCCGACGCGACGGCGAACGCGGCCATCGCGCCCACGCACCAGCCGAGCGCGCCCATCGCGAAGCCCGGCAGGTCGCGCGGCTTGGCGTCGGCGGCGCGTGGTGCGAGGCGGCTGCCGATCCAGTCCAGGTAGCGGCCCATCCACACGACGGGATGCAGCGGCGCGGGCGGCTCGCCCAGCCAGCGGTCGACGGCCAGTGCCAGCCACAGGGCGGCGACCAGCGCGAGGGCAAAAACGGTGAAGGGATCGAGCGCGGGCATGGAAGGCATTCTCGTGAATCAGGCGGCAGGCATGGCCCGGCCGCGCCGCCATTGCACCAGCGCGCCGATGGCCAGCAGCAAGGCGGCGAGCAGGCGCGGCAGCACGGCGGATGGTGGCGGGGGCGATGGAGTGTCGGTGATGGGCTTCAGCTGGAGGCCGGTCACGGGCTGCGTCAGGTCTGGCGTGGTGGGCGATTCGGGTGCGGGCGTCGCCGCTTCGACGGGTGCGATGGGCGGTGCAGCGACAACCGGCGCAGGTGCGGTCACGGCCGATGGTGATGGCGCCAACGCAGCCTGCGCAAACCGCTGCACAGCCTCGTTCCGCTCCCGCAACCCCGTGGCGCGCACCGCCTCCGTGTAGGCCTGCGCCAGCTCGCGCCGCGTCGCGGCATCGGGCTTCCAGTAGTTCAGCCGCACGGCATCGAGCATGCGTTCCAGCGTCTGCGCGAAGGCGGCGCGGTTCTCGCGCTCCAGCCACTGCCGCGTGCCGAGCTTGTAGGTGTCGCGCACATACACCTCGTGCAGCGACTGCCAGTGGTCCGCGCGCACGGCCGCGGGCGCGGTCGCCTGCCAGCCCCAGAGGAACTGCGCGGTCTTGAGCACCTGCAGCGCGCCGCTGTAGCCCTCGGCCTTCTGCGCCTCGATCCACTGGGGATGCAGGTAGCGTGTCTGCATCTCGCGCGCGATGGCGCCGGCAGCGGTGTCGGTGCGCACGGCCGCGCTGTCGCGCAGGTTCTGCACGTACAGCGCCGGGTCCTTGCCCGTGAGGTGGCGCACGGCGAGCGCGATGCCGCCCAGGTACTGGAACGGGTCGTCGTTGGTCAGCACGCCGTAGAGGTTGGAGGTGCGCGCCATCAGCGCCGCATCGACCTGCGCGAGGTTGCCCGCGAAAGCGCCGGCGCGCGTGGCGCCGTCGAGGCCGCGCCCGTAGGCGTGGCCCATGCGGTCCATGTAGAGCCCGGCCATCTGCGCATCACCGCCGCCGCGCTGCTGGCCTTTCCAGAGCTCGGTGGCGAGCACCGCTTCTTCGAGCCCGGCACCGTAGCTGCCCTGCTCGTTCGAGAACACGCGTGCGGTCGACCAGCGCCGCGCCTCGGCCGCCGTCGCGCCCTCCCCACGCAGCGTGCGCGCCATCGCCTCGCTGTGCTGCGCGACCGCGTTGCCGGGCTCGTCGAGCGCGGCCACCTGCTGCACGGCCTCGTCGAGCCAGCGCATCACGTGCGGGAACTGGTCGCGGTACGAACCGGTGACGCTGATCAGCACGTCCATGCGCGGCCGTTTCAGCACCGCGGCCGGCACGATCTCGATGCCGATCATGCGCCCGGCCTCATCCCAGCGCGGCTTCACGCCGAGTGCGTGGAAGGCCTGGCTCTCGGTCACGCCCTGGTGGCGCGAGGCCTCGCCGGCCCAGAGCGTGAAGGCGATCTTTTGCGGCGGACGGCCGCCGTGGGTGCGGGCGTGTGCAACGATCCAGTCGTCCATCGCGGCGACGCCGGTGTCCCAGGCGGCGCGCGTGGGCACGCGGCTGGGGTCGAAGCCGTAGAGGTTGCGGCCGGTCGGCAGGCTGTCGGGGTCGCGCACCGGGTCGCCGCCGTAGCGCGATTTCAGGTAGCGGCCATCGAGCGCGGTGAGCAGGCCTTCGATTTCTTCGTTGTGAGCCAGCACAGCGTCGAGCGCGCGGGCCCGCGCGGCCAGGGCGCGCAGAGGTTCAGCGTCAGCGGTGTCGGTGCCCGCCAGTACGGCTTCCAGCCAGCGCGCAGGTTTCGACGCTGCAATGCCCTGCGCATCGGTGAGGAACATCTCGTCGAGGTCTTCGCCCATCGCCTGCGCCACGGGCTTGCCGAGGATCTGCAGGATGGTCTGGCGCCGCCGCTGCGCATCGGGCGCCTCGCCGAAGGTCGCCAGGCCCAGCGGCTGCGCGGTCTGCGCCAGCTCGTCGAGGTACGGATGCAGCACGGCGATGAAGCCTGCGAAGTCGGCGCGGATGCGCGCAGGCGTCCATTGCAGGTCGCGGTCGTAGTGCTGGGCAACGAAGTCGGCGGTGAGGCGCCGCTCCGTCGCCGTCTTCACCGCGCCGGGCGACAGCGTTTCCCAGTCGTGCAGGCGGTCGTGCATTTCGCGCACGCCGGGGCGGAAGCCTGCGGGCGCGAACATGGGTGTCGAATGGCTCACCATCGTCGCGCGGCCGCGGCGCTTCGCAGTCGTCGCTTCGCCGAGGTTGTCCATGATGTACGGGTAGATGTTGAGCACGTCGCCCAGCGCGAGCAGCGGATCGTCCTGCACCGAGAGCCCGCGCTCCTTGCCCGCCGACCACTCGACCGTGCCGTGCGTGCCCACGTGCACGAGTGCATCGGCACCGAAGCGGGTGCGCAGCCAGAGGTAGGTCGCGAGGTAGCCATGGCTCAGCGGCACGGCCGCGCGGTGGTACACCTGCTGCGCCTTGTCGGCCACCTGCGTGCCGGGCTCGAAGCGCGGCGGCTGGCGCAGCACGACCACCTGGCCGAACTGCACGCGCGGCACCACGAAGGCCGGCGCGCCGGCCACGGGCCGCAGCATGGCCGAGGCTTCGGGCGGGCCCCAGTCGGCTTCGATGCGGCGTTGCGTCTCCACGGGCAGCGCGCGGAACCAGGTCAGGTATTGCGACAGCGGCAGCGTGTCGGCCAGTCCCTGGTCGAGCAGCGGCTGCAGCGCATCGCCGCCTTGTGCCGTCGGGTAGTAGGCCTTCATCGTGGCCTGCACCTGCGCGATGACCGCGTCCGCGCCGGGTGCCTCGGTGCGGTAGCCGGCCGCCTGCATCGCGGACAGCATCCGGTCGACGCTGCGCGGCACGTTGAGGAACGATGCGCCGAAGTTGGCCTCGCCCGGCGGGTAGTTGTAGACCAGCATCGCCACGCGGCGCTCGGCGACGGGCGTGCGGCGCAGGCGCAGCAGCGCGGCGGCCTTGTCGGCCACGGCGTCGATCTGCGCGGGCAGCGGCTGCAGGCTGCCGGTGACTGCGTCGCGTGCCGTCACGAGCATCGGGTCGGTCATGCCCGCGAGTTCGCTCGGGCTGTAGTAGGCCGCGATGTCGGTCTGCGCGAGGCCGTCCTTGCTGCGCGCCCATTGCGACGCGTCCATGGCCAGCGACGGCAGCGTCTGCAGCACGGGCACGCCGATGCGTTCGAGCTCGGCCTTGCGTTCGTTCGGGCTGAACACCAGTGCAGCGTTGATGAGGAGGTCGGCCACGCGACGGTCGCCATCGCCGGCGTGCGTCATGCGGAAGAACAGGTCCTTCTGCTGGCGCGGGCCGTAGAAGGCGTAGGCGCGCAGGCCGCGTTGCGCGAGCGTGCCGATCAGGCGGTCGAGCCAGTCGGTGTCGTCGCCGGTGAGCGTGGCGCTGTTGACCGCGATGGCGACGGTGCCCTGTCCGCCCGGCAGTGCTTCGACGGCCGCGATGCTGCTTTCGACGCGGGGCCAGTCGGGGTGATAGAAGCCCGCGATTGGCAACGGCACGGGGTCGGGCAGCCCGGCTGCATCGCCGACGCGCCCCATCGCCTGCATCGAGGCGTTCAGATTCGCCTCACCCGGAAAGCGCCAGTAGGCGCGCAGCCGCTGTGCCCAGGCCGCATCGACGCCGCGTTCGGCCGCGAGCGGCGGCACCTCAGGCGGCTTCTGGCCTTTCGCCACGAGGGCGAATTCACCGATCTGCACATAGGAAACGGCACTGCGCGCGATGACGTCACCGAAGCGCGCCGCCGCCGACTGGGCGACGCTGAGGTGCGGCGCATCGATGACCAGCAGGCGCGCACCGTCGAGCGCGGCGGCGAGCGCATCGGGTGTGTCCTGCGCGGCCGACACCACCTGCAGCGGCACACCGGCCGCACGCGCTGCCGTCTGCAGCCGCACCACGCGCGCGGGCGACACCAGCGCCGTGCTCAGCACCACCACGCGAGACTCGGCCGCCATCGCAGGCTGCACCCCAAGGCACAAAAGCCAGAGCCAGAAGACGAAAAGCCGCGTCACTTCCCGCCCGACGCCGGCACCGCATCCGCCGGCACGTAGATCATCGTGCCGTCCTTCAGGCGCCAGGCGGTGCCGGCCTTTTCGCCGTCGCCCTGCCCCGTCGTGCCGCTGGCCTTGAAGCGCGTGACCTTCTGGCCTTCGCGCGTGATGATCTCCATGTCGGGCTGGCCTTCGTGACGAATGACCGTCACCTTGTCCTGCGAGAACGGGTTCACCGGGTTGTTGATGACCGCGATCATCAGCATGCCGATGACGACCATGAAGACGTCGATCAGGTTGATGGTCGAGAGCACCGGGTCGTCGTCATCGCTGTCGAGGCTGCTCAAGATCGAAAACTGCCTGCGGCTCATGACAGCCGGTCCCGCGCATCGAGCAGCATCACCAGCTCGCGCATGAGCCAGCGGCGGCGCACCGTGTAGACCACGAAGGTGATCGAGGCCGAGGCCAGCGCGACGATCACGGCCGCGAACGCGGGCGCCAGGCTCTGCGCCACGCCTTGCGATTCGCCCGAGGCCACGGCCACGAGCGCCGGGCCCATGGGGATCATGGTGGCGATCAGCCCGAGCATCGGCGCCACGCGGCTGCACAGGCGCACGCCTTCGAGCTGCTTGAGCACGACCAGCTCCATCTGCTCCTGGCTGGCCTGGGCGTGGCGTTGCAGCACCAGCGCGCGCGACGGATCGCGGCGACGCTGCCAACACTCGATGCCGAAGGCGCCGAGGCAGTACACCGCATAGACGAAAGACAGCAGCACGCCGAGCGTCACGGGCCAGAGGAACAGGCGCGCAAGCTCGAAGAGAACGGTGTCGAAGGCCAGCATCAGGTGGGCTCCACGCAAGAAGATGAAGTGGAAGGATCGAACAGGTCCGACGGCCGGCCCCAGCTTTCGTCGAACACCAGCGACGCAAGCGGCGCGCGCCTGGCCCAGCGTTCGCGCTGCAGCATCGGCTCTTCGTAGAACGCATGCACCGGGCCCAGGCACAGCAAGGCGATCGGTTCGGCGCCTTCGGGCAGGCCGAGCAGCACGCTCAGCTCGGCGGGCTCGAACAGCGACACCCAGCCCATGCCCAGCCCTTCGGCGCGCGCCGCGAGCCAGAGGTTCTGGATGGCGCAGGAGGCCGAGGCCAGGTCCATCTGCGGCAGGGTGCGGCGGCCGAACACATGCGGCTCGCGGCCGTCGGCCAGCGTCACCACCAGCAGTTCGGCCGCGTCGAGCACGCCCTGCACCTTGAGGCGCA
>NZ_CALRZC010000147.1:0-21558 GCF_943372545.1 Variovorax sp. YR752
TGCGCCTGCGCCGGCTCCCGCACCCGCACCCGCACCCGCGCCGGCCGATCGTGCCTGGAGCAGCACGTCGAGCCTCAGCACCAGCGGCTTCATCGTCGAATCGCTGCAGCCGGACGGTAGCGGCAAGATCGCTCTCAGCTGGGGCAGCACGAGCACCGGCGCGCTCACACGCCAGGTGTTCACGACCGGGTCGTCTTGGTCGACCACACACTCGTTGGACAGCCTGCCGGCCTCGGCTCGAACGGAAAGCACCGAGATCGCCACGGCGGGTTCGTGGCGGGCCGCCGCGTGGGTCGAGGAAGACCCCGGGCGCAGCAGCAGCCTGTGGGTGAAGGTCGCCGGCCCGGGCCACGCCGGCGGCGCCGTGAAGGTGTCGAGCGACCTGTACGCGACGCGCGGCTCGCAGCGCATCGTGGCCACGCCGGACGGCGGCGTGACAGTGGTCTGGTTCGAGCAGGATCAGCCTAACGTGGTGACGGCCAGGCTGGTGAGCCGCCACTGGACCCTGGCCGCAGGCTGGGGCAGCATCGTCGAGCACGAGACGGCGCAGCACCTCTACGCGGGTCACTTGCGTCTTCTGCCCGACTCGAGCGCGCTGTTGTTCTACGAGATGGAGGTGCAGGGTGCACCACGAAGCGCCACGCATCTGTGGGTGCGTCGCATCGGCACCGATGGCAGCGTCGGCACGGCCGCGCAGCTCGACGATCCGACTCATGGCATCACGAGCGCTTGGGGCGCCCATTCGGTGATCAGCGGCGCCGACACCGTGGCGGCGTGGCTGCAGGAACCGACCAGCGGCAGTGGCGGCTTCTGCGTGGTCACGCGCACACTGCACAACGGCACCTGGGGGCCCGCCAGTTGCGTCAATCCGGCGGCCGCGGAGCGAACAGTCTTCCAGCCGCGGCTGGCGGCCGGCAGCGCAGGTCACGTGGCGCTGGCCTGGGTCGGCGACATCGTCTACACCGCAGAGATGACCGCGCCCGGCGTGTGGTCGGCGCCGACACCGACCGGCACGCTGGAAGCGAACGAATCCGTCTCCAATCTGTTCGACTTGGCCGTGTGCAGCGACGGCTCGCGCGCCCTGGCCTGGAAGAGCGACACGACCGGCGGCGAAACGCTGCTCTCGGCCAAGGTGCGTGCGGCGGCCGGCACCTGGGGAGGCCGTCGGGAGCTGGCGCGCGTCGCTGCGGCGGTGCCCGAGACGCTGCGGCTCGGCACGGACGACGCCTGTCACTGGACTTCGCTGTGGAGTACGCACGGCACGGCCGATGGCTTGTTCTCGCGCCGACTGCTGGCGGACGGTTCGTTGCAGCCCACGGTCACGCTCGCCGATGGCGTGTCACTGCCCTCGGTATCGATCAGCGGATCCCGATACTTCACCGGCACGGTCTCGCTGTCGGTGGAGCCGGCGGGGCCGGCCATCGCCTTCTGGAACGAGCAGTCGGGTCAGCTGCTCAGATGGCGACGGCTGGAGTGAGGCAACTGCTCAACGCAGGTCCACGCCCAGCGAATTGACCGACACCACACGATCGCGGCCCGCCGCCTTGGCCGCGTAGAGCGCGCGGTCGGCCTCGGCCCAGCAGCGCTCCCAGGCCGTCAGGTCGCCGCAGCGCCGCGAGATGCCGATGCTCACCGTGCAGTGCACCGGCAGCTTCGCATCGGGCAGGCGCACGTCGAGCTTGCGAACGCTGGCCAGGAGACGCTCGGCCAGCGCCCGGGAGACACCGTCGTCGGCGGCGACGCAGCCGACCAGGAACTCCTCGCCGCCGACGCGGGCGATGAAGTCGCTGGCGCGCACGTGCGCCGCCAGTGCATTGGCCACCTCGCGCAGAACCCGGTCGCCGGAGGCGTGGCCGTGGCTGTCGTTGATGCGCTTGAAGTGGTCGATGTCGATCTGCAGCAGCGTGATCGGGCGTGCATCGCGCGCGGCGAAGTGGCGCATCACCAGTTCGTCCAGGCCGTTGCGGTTGAGCAGCCGCGTCAGCGCATCGCGCGAAGCCAGTTCGATCAACTGCGAATTCAGGCGAACGAACACCAGCCAGATCAGGTTCAGCGCCAGCATCACCGCCGCCAGCGAGGCGTAGCCATAGAACACCTGCGCGAACAGGCCGGCGTAGAGCACGTCCAGCCCCTGCCAGGCCACGTGTGCGGCCCGTGCCAGCGTGAACAGCGACAGCAGCCCCATCAGCGCGGTGAGCACCAGCAGCGGCGAACGCAGCCGGCCCGGCTGCAGCGACCGCGCGCGCAGCCCCTCCGCCGCCAGCGCCAGGTAGAGCAGGCCCAGGGTGCCGTTGAGCAGCACGTGGCGGCCGATACCCCCCCACTGCAGCGCGACCGCCAGGTGCGCCGCGGCGTAGACACTGACGGCCCCCACCAGCACGGGCCAGCGCCCCGCCGATCGGCCGGAGAACTGCCGCAGCCCCGCCACGAACAGCAGCACCGCCAGCACCATCGCCGAGTCCATCGCGACGGTCCACGGCGCGGCGACGCGCCTCTCGATAGACAGCCGCGCGATGTAGGCCACGCCGAAGATCACGCCGCCGGCCGCCCAGTGCACCAGGCCGCTGCGCGGCGGCATGTCGCGGCTGATCAGGTAGTACAACCCGCCTGAGCAGATCAGGTGGGTGGCGAGAATGATGATGACGGTGCTCGGATCCATGGGTCGCCCGTGGCGGGCGCCATCATAGGGCCGGCACCGCCGGGCGCCGTCAGGTGATCAGCAGCGCGCGGAAGTCGTTGACGTTGGTGAAGGTCGGCCCGGGCACGACCAGGTCGGTCAGCGGCGCGAAGAATCCGTAGGCGTTGTTCGCGTCGAGGAACGCCTGCGCCTTCATGCCCTGCGCCAGGCCCCGTGCCAGCGTGTCGGGCGTGACGACCGCGCCGGCGTTGTCTTCCACGCCGTCGATGCCGTCGGTGTCGGCCGCCAGCACATGCACGCCGGGCTCGCCCTGCAGCGCGATCGCGCAGCCGAGCAGGAACTCGGTGGCGCGGCCGCCGCGGCCGCCCTTGGACTTGACCGTGACCGTCGTCTCGCCGCCGCTGAGGATCACGCAGGGCTTCGCGAAGGGCGTGCCGGCATGCGCCACCGAGCGCGCCAGCGCCGCATGCACCTTGCCGACCTCGCGCGACTCGCCTTCCATCTCGTCGCTGAGGATGTAGGCCGCAATGCCGGCGGCACGAGCCACGGCGGCAGCGGCCTCCAGGCTCTGTCGCGGCGTGGCGATCATGTGCACGGCGTGGCCGGCGAAGCGCGGATCGCCCGGCTTGGGCGACTCGAAGGCGCCGCTCTCCAGCCCGGCGCGCGCCGCGGCGGGAATCTCGATGCCATAGCGATTCAGGATGGCCAGCGCGTCGGCGCAGGTCGTGGAGTCAGGCACGGTCGGGCCGCTGGCGATGACCTCGGGCGCATCGCCCGGCACGTCGCTGATCAGCAGCGTGACCACGCGCGCCGGCGCGCAGTTCGTCGCCAGCCGGCCGCCCTTGATCGCCGAGAGGTGCTTGCGCACGCAGTTCATCTCGTCGATCGCCGCACCGCTCTTGAGCAGCGCCTTGTTGATCGCCTGCTTCTGCTCCAGCGTGATGCCGGGCGCGGGCAGCGAGAGCAGCGCCGAGCCGCCGCCTGAGATCAGGCACAGCACCAGGTCGTCGGCCGTCAGGCCCTGCGCGAGCTGCACGATGCGCTGCGCTGCGGCCCGGCCGGCTTCGTCTGGCACGGGGTGGGCCGCCTCCACCACCTCGATGCGCCCCGGGCTCGCCTTGTAGGCCGGCGGCACATGGTCGTAGCGTGTGACGACCAGGCCGGACAGCGGTGCACCCTTCGGCCACAGCGCATCGACGGCGGCAGCCATCGCGCCGCCGGCCTTGCCGGCACCGATGACGACGGTGCGCCCCTTCGGCGGCTCCGGCAGCCAGGCCGCCGTCGTCTCGGCCGGCAGCGCGCGGGCCACGGCAGCGTCGTAGAGGGCGCGCAGGAAACCGCGCGGATTGGTGTGAGGGTTCGGGGCGCTCATGGCACCGGATTATCCGGCCGCCACCTCGTGCTTCGCGAGCAGTTCGAGCGCGCGCACCAGCGCCGAATGGTCCAGCTCCTGCATGCCGTTGGCCGCACAGGCCTGCATCAGCTGCGCCGCGTTGGCCGTCCCGGGCAGGCTCACCCCCAGCGCCCTCGCCCCTTGCAGCGCCAGGTTCAGGTCCTTCTGGTGCAGCCCGATGCGGAAGCCCGGGTTGAAGGTCCGCTTGATCATCCGCTCGCCGTGCACCTCCAGGATGCGGCTGGCCGCGAAGCCGCCCATCAGCGCCAGCCTCACCTTGGCCGGGTCCGCTCCCGCCTTGCTGGCGAACACCAGGGCTTCTCCCACCGCCGCGATGTTCAGCGCCACGATGATCTGGTTGGCCACCTTGGTCGTCTGTCCGTCGCCGTTGCCGCCCACCCGCGTGATGTTCTTGCCCATCAGCTGGAAGAGAGGCAGCACCCGCTCGAAGGCCGCCTCGGGGCCGCCAATCATGATGGTCAGGCTGGCTGCCTTGGCGCCGACTTCGCCGCCACTGACCGGCGCGTCCAGGTAGTCGCAGCCCAGCTCGTTGATGCGCTTGGCGAACGCCTTGGTCTCGATCGGCGAGATCGAGCTCATGTCCACCACCGTCTTGCCCTTCGAGAGCCCCGCCGCCACGCCACCCTCCGCGAACAGCACCTTCTCCACGTCCGGCGTGTCAGGGACCATCGTGAAGATCACCTCGGCGCGCTCGGCAACGCCGCGCGGGCTGGTGCATTGCGTCGCGCCGCTGGCGGCGATGTCCGGATGCACCTTGCCGCGCGTGTGGACGAACAGTTGGTGGCCGGCCTTGATCAGGTGCAGCGCCATCGGCGCGCCCATGATGCCCAGGCCGATGAAGCCGATCTTTTGCGGGGAGGAAGTCATGTCGATGTCTCTCTCGAAACGGAGGTTCAGCGCAGCGGGCGCAGTTGCCGGCGCGCATGCTCCAGCCAGACGAGGCCGGCTTCGGTGCTCCCGGCCGGCTTGTACTCGCAGCCGACGAAGCCGGGGTAGCCGATGCGGTCGAGGTGGCCGAACAGGAACGGATAGTTGATCTCGCCGCTGCCCGGCTCGTTGCGGCCCGGGTTGTCGGCCACCTGGATGTGGCCGATGCGCGCAAGGTGCTTGCTCAGCGTCGCGGCGAGTTCACCCTCGGTCCGTTGTGCGTGGTAGATGTCGTACTGCAGGAACAGGTTGGCCGCACCCACCTCGTCCATGATTCCGATCGCCTGCGCCGTCCGGTTCAGGAAGAAGCCGGGAATGTCGTAAGTGTTGATCGGCTCGATCAGCAGGCGCAGGTTCGCGCGCTGGAGTTCCGCCGCGGCGTACTTCAGGTTGGCGACGAAGGTCTGGCGCAGCATCTTCTCGTCGGCTCCGAGCGGCGCCTTGCCCGCCAGGCAGTTGAGCTGCGGCACACCTAGCGCGGTGGCGTATTCGATCGCCCTGGCCACGCCGGCGCGGAACTCGTCGATGCGGTCGGGCAGGCAGGCGATGCCGCGCTCGCCGGCGTCCCAATCACCGGCGGGCAGGTTGTGCAGCACGCACTGCAGCCGGTTGCCCTTCAGCCGCGCGGCGACTTCGCCCGGCGTGTGCGCATAGGGAAAGAGGAACTCGACCGAACCGAAGCCGGCGCGCGCGGCGCGCTCGAAGCGGTCGAGGAAGGGATGCTCGGTGAAGAGCATGCTCAGGTTGGCAGCAAAGCGCGGCATGTGATGTCTCTCTCAGTCCAGCAGGCCGGCCAGCTCGAGACCCTTGGTGCCTTCGGGATGGCGGCAGTCGATGGCCTCGAACTCGTTGAGCTTGTCGATCTCCACGCCCATCGCGATGTTGGTCACTTTCTCGAGGATCACCTCCACCACCACCGGAACGCGGTGCTTCTGCGCCAGCGCCTGCGCTTCGGCCAGTGCACCGCCGAGCTTCTCCGGGTCGGTCACGCGCAGGCTGCGGCAGCCCAGCCCGTGCACTACCGCCTGGTGGTCGACGCCATAGCCCTTCAGCGAGGCGTCCTCGACGTTCTGGTTGTCGAAGGCGAGCTGCACGCAGAAGTCCATGTCGAAGTTGCGCTGGCTCTGGCGGATCAGCCCGAGGTAGCTGTTGTTGACCAGCACCTGCACGTAGGGCAGGCGGAACTGTGCGCCGACCGCCAGTTCCTCCATCAGGAACTGGAAGTCGTAGTCGCCGGAGATGCCGACCACGGTGCGCGTCGGGTCCGCCGCCACCACGCCGAGCGCGGCGGGAATCGTCCAGCCCAGCGGGCCGGCCTGGCCGCAGTTGATCCACTGGCGCGGGCCGTAGACCTTGAGGAACTGCGCGGCGGCGATCTGCGACAGGCCGATCGTCGACACGTAGATCGTGTCGCGCGGGAAGGCCTGGTTCATCTCCTCGTAGACGCGCATCGGCTTGATCGGCGTCTCGGTGTAGTGCGTCTTGCGGTGCATCAGCCGCTTGCGCTCCGCGCAGCGCTCGGCCCAGTCGGCATAGCTCTTCAGCGTGCCGGCGGCCTTGCGCTCCTTCGCGACCTGGACGAAGAGTTCGAGCGCCGCCTTGGCATCGCTGACGATGCCGAAGTCGGGCATGAAGACACGCCCGATCTGCGTCGGCTCGATGTCGACGTGGACGAACTTGCGCCCCTTGCAATAGACCTCGGTCGAGCCGGTGTGGCGGTTCGCCCAGCGGTTGCCGATGCCGAGCACGAAGTCGCTGGCCAGCATGGTGGCGTTGCCGTAGCGGTGGCTGGTCTGCAGGCCGCACATGCCGGCCATCAGCGGGTGGTCGTCGGGGATGCTGCCCCAGCCCATCAGCGTGGGGATGACCGGCACGCCGATCGTCTCGGCAAACTCCACCAGCAGTGTCGAAGCGTCGGCATTGATGATGCCGCCGCCGGCGACGATCAGCGGCTTGTCGGCCGCCAGCAGCATGTCGATCGCCTTCTCCACCTGCTTGCGCGTCGCCGCGGGCTTGTAGACCGACAGCGGCTCGTAGGTGTCGATGTCGAACTCGATCTCGGCCATCTGCACGTCGAAGGGCAGGTCGATCAGCACCGGCCCCGGGCGGCCCGAGCGCATCAGGTGGAAGGCCTGCTGGAAGGCGCGCGGCACCTGCGCCGGCTCGCGCACGGTGACGCTCCACTTGGTGACCGGTTTGGCGATCGATTCGATGTCGACCGCCTGGAAGTCTTCCTTGTACAGGCGCGCGCGCGGCGCCTGGCCGGTGATGCACAGGATGGGAATGCTGTCGGCGATGGCCGAGTAGAGGCCGGTGATCATGTCGGTGCCGGCCGGGCCGGAGGTGCCGATGCACACGCCGATGTTGCCAGCCTTGGCCCGGGTGTAGCCCTCGGCCATGTGCGAGGCGGCCTCGACGTGGCGGGCCAGCACGTGGGCGATCGACTCGCGCTCGCGCAGCGCCGCGTACAGCGGGTTGATGGCCGCACCGGGGACGCCGAAGGCCTGGCTCACGCCTTCCTTCTCCATCACCAGAACGGCGGCCATGGCGGCTTTCATGCGGGCCATACGAGTCTCCTGCGGTTGTTGACAGCTGGAGCGGATGCTCGGGCCACAGCCAGCCGCCGAGAAGATCAGGCAAGGCATGTTTGTCATTCCGTGCAGGAATGGGTCGCGCCGGGCAGTGCATCATTCGGCCCGGAGACAGGACACGAACCATGGACCGCATCACCGGCGTGCAGCTGTTTGCGCGCATCGTCGAGACCGGCAGCTTCAGCAAGGCCTCGTCGGACCTGGGCATCACCCAGCCGACGGCGACCAAGCACGTCGCCGCGCTGGAGGCGCAGCTCGGCGCACGGCTGCTCAACCGCAACACCCGCGGCGTCAGCGCCACCGAGATCGGCGCGCTGTACTACGAGAAGTGCAAGGCCATCCAGCGCGAGCTGGACGAGGCCGACAGCCTGGCCGCGCTGCTGCAGAGCAAGGTGCGCGGGCAGCTGCGCATCAGCACCTCGGTGGCCTTCGGCCGCCGCGTGGTCACGCCGCTGGCGCTCAAGTTCATGCGCGAGCACCCCGACATCACGCTGGACCTGAGCTTCGACGACCGCTACGTCAACCTCGTCGAGCAGGGCGTCGACGTGGCGCTGCGCATGGGCCGCCTGGCCGACTCGGCGCTCGGCGCGCGCTACCTCGGCAGCAACCCCTGGCTGACCGCCGCCTCGCCCGACTACCTGGCGCGCCGCGGCACGCCGAAGACCCCGGCCGATCTGTCCGCGCACGACTGCCTGGTCTACAGCAGCGTGCAGGGCGACGACCGCTGGACCTTCACCTCCGCCAGCGGCGACACGGCTGCGGTGCCGGTCAAGGGCACGCTGCGCTCGAACAACCTGTCGGCCGTGCTGTCGGCCTGCCGCGCCGGGCTGGGCCTGGCGGTGCTGCCCTGGTACGTGGCGCGCGAGTCGGTCGCCGACGGCGTGATCCAGCCGGTGCTGGAGGACTTCGCGCTGCCCGCGCAGGAACTGCACGCGGTGTTCCCTTCGCCCAAGCTGGTGCCGGGCAAGGTCAGCACCTTCATCGACTTTCTCAAGCTGGAGCTCGACGGCCCGTGGTGGCAGCGCGCGCCGGGAATGGCATGACCATGCACAAGCGCACTGGATTCACGTTGATCGAGATCCTCATGGTGCTGGCCATGGTGGCGATCCTGGCCACCATCGCGGTGCCGAGCATCCATGACCGTGTGGTGCGCGAGCAGATCGTGGAAGGCATGAAGCTGGCGGATGTCGCCAAGCCACCGGTGGCGGCGGCATGGCGGCTGCTGCACATGCTGCCGGCGGACAACGCCGAGGCCGGGCTGCCGGCGGCCGATCGCATCGTCGGCAACCTGGTGAGCGCCGTGACGGTCGAGAACGGCGCCATCCACGTGACCTTCGGCAACCGGGCGAACGGCTCGATCCAGGGCAAGACGCTGACGCTGCGCCCGGCTGTCATCGACGATGCGCCGGTGGTTCCGGTCGCCTGGGTGTGCGGGGCGGCCTCGGCACCTTCGCCGATGACGCTGCGCGGCACCAATCGCAGCGATCTGGCGGCACGCTACCTGCCGCTGAACTGCCGATGAACTGCCGCTGAACCGGCCCGACCGCCTCCGATGAAGACAACCTGGTCGATCCTGCTCGCGCTGGCCCTCGCCTTGGCCGTGGCTCCGACCCTCGCCGCGCCGCCGGCCGATACCCTGGCGGCCCGCGTTCAGGCCTGCACCGCCTGCCACGGCAAGGAAGGTCGCGCTGCGCCCGACGGCTACCACCCACGCATCGCCGGCAAGCCGTCGCTCTACCTGTATCACCAACTGGTCAACTTCCGCGAAGGGCGGCGGCGCTACGGTCCGATGGTCTACCTCGTCGATCACCTCAGCGATGCCTACCTGCGCGAGATCGCCGACCACTTCGCCGCCCTCGACCTGCCCTACCCCGCGCCGCTGCCGGCCAGCGAGGGTGCGGCGGTGCTGGCGCGCGGAGAGAAGCTGGCGCGCCAGGGCGATGCGGCGCGCAAGCTGCCCGCCTGCGTGGCCTGCCACGGGCAGGCGCTGACCGGCGTGGCGCCCGCCATCCCCGGGCTGCTCGGGCTGCCGCGCGACTACCTGAAGGGCCAGCTCGGTGCCTGGGTCAACGGCCAGCGCCGCGCCCATGCCCCGGACTGCATGGCCGACATCGCGCAACGCCTGACGCCGGAAGACGTCAGTGCCGTGGCCGCCTGGCTGGCCAGCCGGCCGCTGCCGGCATCGGCCAAGGCGGCCGCCTCGCTGCGCGAACCGCTGCCGCTCGAGTGCGGTGGTGTGCCGCGGTGAGGAACGCCACATGCTGATGCGCTGGCTGGTCCTCGTCGCCGTGCTGCTCGGAGGGCTCGCCGGCGGCGTGGCCTGGCTCAATGTGCGCGGCGAGGCGCCGATCCCGCCGGGCGCTGCGCCGTCGACCGGCACGCCCGAGCAGGTGGCGCGCGGCGAGTACCTCGCCAGGCTCGGCAACTGCATGACCTGCCACACCACGCGCGGCGGCGCGCCCTGGGCCGGCGGGCGCGGCATCGCCACGCCGTTCGGCACGATCTACGCGGGCAACCTCACCCCGGACGACGAAACCGGCCTGGGCCGCTGGAGCGCCGAGCACTTCTGGCGGGCCATGCACCACGGCCGCTCCTTCGATGGCCGGCTGCTCTACCCCGCCTTCCCCTACCCCGACACCACGCGCGTGACGCGCGAAGACAGCAATGCGCTCTACGTCTACCTGCGCACGCTGGCACCGGTGCGCCAGGCCAACACGCCGCACGCGCTGCAGTTCCCCTACTCGACGCAGGCGGCGCTGGCGATGTGGCGGGCGCTGTTCTTCCGGCCGGCGGCCTTCGAGCCGGATGCGGCGCGCAGCGCCGAGTGGAATCGCGGTGCCTACCTGGTGCGCGGCCTCGGCCACTGCGGCGCCTGCCACGGCGGGCGCAACTTCCTCGGCGCCACGCCCGAGGGCGGCCAGTCGCTGGCCGGCGGGCTGATCCCGATGCGCAACTGGTACGCCCCCGCGCTGACCTCGCCCGATCAGGCCGGCGTGGCCGACTGGCCGGTCGAACACATCGTCGCGCTGCTGCGCGACGGCGTCTCTCCGCGCGGTTCGACGCTCGGCCCGATGGCCGATGTCGTCTACCGCAGCCTGCAGCACTGGCGCGACGACGACCTGCGTGCGACCGCCGTGTTCCTGAAGTCGCTGCCGCAGTCGCGCAGCCAGGCCAGCGGCCGCAAGCCGCCCGACCCGGCGGTTCTCGAACTCGGCGCCGACCGCTATGAACGACACTGCGCCGACTGCCACGGCCGCAACGGCGAAGGCGTGCGCAGCGCCACCGGCGCCACGCTGGTGCCGCCACTGGCCGGCAACCGCGTGGTGACGATGGAGCCGCCCGCGAACCTGATCCGCGTGATCGTGCACGGCGGCTTCCTGCCGGCCACCGCGGGCAACCCGCGGCCGTTCGGCATGCCGCCCTACGGGCTGGTGCTCGCTGACGAGGAGATTGCTGCCATCGCGAGCTACCTTCGCCGCAGCTGGGGCGCCGCAGCCGGCGCTGTTTCGGCACAGGACGTGGCGCGCTTCCGCGGCGGGGCGGGCGACTGAGACGGCCGCCTGAACGATCCCTGGATCGCGGGATATCCCGCCTGCAGCCGACATAGACAATCCGCGCTGACGGGCGTCCGGAGCAACACCGCGTGCAGATCGATTCGCTGAAGGAACTGGTGAAAGACCTGCTCGGTGAGCAGGGCTACGACTTCGTCGTGTGGCTGTACTACGCCACCGTGGGACAGTGGCTGGCCGAGCCGCGCTTGCGGCTGGAGCTGCTGGTCACCACGGTCCTGGTGGCGCTGGTGTTCTATGTCGTGATGCGCCGGCGTGGCGATGCGGCACCGGGGTTCCTGAAGTTCCTCGTGCCGGGCGAGGTGTTCCTGCACCCGTCGGCGAAGCTGGACTATCGCTTCTTCCTGGTCAACCAGATCGTCATGGGCCACCTGCAGCTCGGACGCTGGGTGGGCGCACTGGTGGCCTTGCTGCTCGTCAGCGACGGCACCACCTCGGCGCTGCGCGCGGTCTTCGGTGCCGCGCCGGCACTCGACTCGCCGGGCTTCGCCGTGCTGCTCGGCTTCACGATCGTCAACCTGCTGGCCTGGGATTTCGCCAAGTACCTCGCCCACTACCTGACCCACAAGGTGCCGGTCCTGTGGGAGTTCCACAAGGTGCACCACGCCGCGGAAGTGCTCACGCCGATCTCGGCCTTCCGCGCGCACCCGCTGGACATCATGTTCGACTTCCTGCTTCGCTCGCTGAGCACCGGTGTCGTCGGTGGCGTGTACGGCTATCTCTATCCGGGCAGCCTGCCCGAGCTGAGCATCCTCGGATTCAATGCCGTCGCCTTCGTCCTCTACTACTGGATCGCTCATCTTCAGCACTCGCACATTCCGCTGGGCTATGGCCGGCTGAGCTATCTGCTGGTGAGCCCGGTGATGCATCAGGTGCATCACAGCTGCGAAGTGCAGCACTGGGACAAGAACTTCGGCTTTCTGTTCGGGCTGTGGGACTGGCTGTTCGGCACGATCCACGTGCCGCACCGCGGCGAGCCTTTCCGTCTCGGCCTGCCCCAGGGCAGTGACGACTACGCCACCGTGAAGCAGCTCTACCTGACACCCTTCGTCGGCGCGGCGCGCCTGATCACCGGTGCGCGCAAGCCGCTGCCACCGCGCTCGGCCTGAACCCGGCCGCCGCCGGCGGGCTCAGGCAAAGCTGGTGAAGGCCATGCGCAAGTCCCACTGACCGAGTTCGGGAAGCGGGTCGCGCAGGCCGACGCCGAACTCGCGCACCAGTGCGCACGGCAGACCCCGCTCGGCCTGGTGCTCGTCGGCAGGAAGAAAGCCCAGCGCGTCGATCTGTCGATTGGTGGCCGCGTCGCCGTTGCGCCAGGTGACCAGTTCGGCAATGCGCCCAGCATGCACCGCCGCCTGGATCAATGCGCCCCAGACGGCTTCCGATTCGCCGGCCCAATCGACCAGGTTGATGCGGCGCTGGTCGGCGAATGCCGAGCGGCCGCGCTGCAGGACGATGTAGCCGCGGAGCCTGCCAGCCGCATCACGCATCGAGACGACGCGGTAGCAGTGCAGCGGATTGCGGTAGCGCCAGGCGAAGAAGCGTTCGTCACGCCGGTGTCGCAAGCGGCCGTCCTGCGTCAGGCGTTCCACGAGCGCGGCGAACTCGGCGGGGTCGGGCGCCATGCCGACCTCGGCACGCCCTCCATCTTGGAGCGGCAACGCCTTGCCGAACTGGTCGAGCCGTTCGAAAGCCTGGCTGGCGGGTTCGACTGCCGCCAGCCGCTCGGCCGCACGCCACAACACGGGGGTCTTCTTCACCACGCCAGCTGCTGCATCGAGCGCGCGCAGCCAGGCCGGACGCAGTGCCACGGTGGGCAGCACGCCTAGGCTGCGCGAGCCGGAGGCCAGCAGTTGCAGTCGCGTGACGCGCAGCGCGCTCAGGCTGAGGAACGCGTGTTGGCCTCGCGCACCGAGGTCGGCCATGGCCGCGTCGGTGAATCGGGCGAGCAGCCCATGGTTGCGGTCATCCTCGGCGACCACGAAGTCGTCGGCCACCGCCAGGTTCCGCGCGGCGCCGCCTGCTGAATGCCACGCCGAACCGCAGAATGCCCGCATGCCGACGACCCGATCGTCACGCAGCGCCAGATAGACGAGCGGTTCGGCATCGAAGGGGTTCTCGGCGTACTTCCAGCGAAACACCTCTCGGTTGAGCAAGGCATCGGGGCTCCACAACGCCTTCATCAGTTCGCCGATCGCCGGCAGGTGCTGCGCCTGGTAGCGCTCGATGCGGTAGGGCCCGGCGTCGCCGCCGGATGCGGGCGGCATGGCTGCCACCGGCGTCGAGACCGGAGCCGGCGCGAGGCCTTGCGGCGCGACCGCCCGCTGCGTCTCGATGAAGCGCAGGATGGCTGCGACGCTGTCCCACTCGCGCGCGACATCGAAGCTGGTCGGATCGATCGGCGCGCCGATCTGCTGCTCCAGCCACATCGACAGGTTGAACAGCGCCAGCGAGTCGAGCAAGCCCGATGCGAGCAGCGAAGCGTGGTCGTCGGCCAGGTCGGCGGGATCGACGCCCCAGCTCTCCAGCGCCGCCCGCAGCACCGCAGCGCTCACCGGACTGGCCGGCGCGCTCATGCCGCCGCCATGCGCAGCAGACGCTCCAGCGCACGCTGCTCGAAGGCCGGCTGCGCGCCAGCGCAGCGCCGGGCCACGTCGCTGCGGCTGAGCTTGCCGCGCGCGGTGCGCGGGATCTGTTCGACCAGGTGCCAGCGGCGCGGCAACTGATGCACGGCCAGGCGACGCGCGGCCTCGCGGTAGACCGCCAGCAGTGCGGCTTCTCCCGGCGCCGCGAGCACCAGCGCGACCGCCACGTTCTCGCCGAGCATCGCGTCGTCGAAGGCGAAGGTCGCGACATCCTCGACACCGGGCAGGCCCGCCAGCGCGGCATCGATGTCCTGCGGGTAGATCTTGGCGCCGCCGACGTTGATCAGGTCCTTCTCGCGGCCGCGCAGGACGATGCGCCCGCGCTCGTCGAGCTGGCCGAGGTCGCCGGTGCTGAACCAGCCGCGCGTGACGACCTGTGCGGTCAGGTCGTCACGGCCGAAGTAGCCGCGCATCAGCGATGGCGTCTGCACCCACAAGTGGCCGGTCTCTCCGGGCGCGCATTCGGCCGCCAGTCCAGGCCCCAGGGCCGTGCTCCCCGAGACGAGCACCTTGACGACGGCACCCCAGGGTTCACCCACGGGGGAATCATCGCCTGCCGACTCGTCCAGTGCACCGCCGGCGATCCAGCCCGTCTCGCTGATGCCGTAGACGTTGAGCACCTCGGCCCCGCCGCCCCACTGGCGCACGCCGCGCCAGATCGTTGCCTGCAGCGGCGCGGTGCCCAGCGTCACGAGTTGCAGGGCGCCACCACGCGGCGGCGCCACCGTCTTCAGGACCAGCTGCCACATCGACGGTACCGAGGGCAGGCAGGTGACGGACAGGTCGTCGCACAAGCTGCCCAGCCGCATCAGGGTGTCGGAGCGGAATGCCGGCAGCAGGTGCAGCGTCTGGCCGCTCAGCCAGGCATACAGCGCGTGGCCCACCAGCCCCCAGGCGAAGTGGGTCGGCACCACGCACAAGGTCTGCGCGAACGCGGCCACGCCCAGTCGCTCACGCTGCTGGTTCCAGCGGGAACGCAAGGCCCGGTGGGTCTGCAGCACGCCCTTGGGCTGCCCGGTCGTCCCGGAGGTCAGCAGCAGCAGCGCATCGTCGTCCAAGTGCGGCCAGCCGAGTGCGAACAGGGTCTCGTCGACCGTCCCTGCCACGCTGACCGAGTCGACGACGGGCACCCGCCTCGCTGCCAGGACAGCCGCCACCTCGGCGGGCGCCGACTCGTCCCAGATCGACAGCGCGGGCTGCACGCCGGCCAGCAGGACGTCGACCTCGAAGGCCGTGAAGCGCGGGTCGACCGGGACCGCGCAGGCCCCCAGCGACCACAGCGCGAGAAGGTCGATGAAGAACTCCGGCTTGTTGCCGTAGTGGAGGAACACCTTGGCATGCCGCCGCACACCGAGGCGCTGCAGCAGGGTTGCCCGCTGCCGCGACTGCAGCAGCGCCGCGGCGCCATCGACGCGGCGACCGGTCAGGGGCTCGTGCAGGGTACCTAGGCGGGCGTCGATGAACACGTGACTATCCTCGAGGGTCGGGCGCTCGGCGTGCTGTTCGCGGCGGCGTGGCGCACGAACACGTGCGCGTGGCGCAGAAGGTAGGCGTAGCGGTGCAGCCCGAGCTTCGTCAGCAGGCAGGCCAGGCGCAGATTGTCGCGGTCCAGCAGTCCGGCGGGAAAGCGCTCCGACGCCAGATCGGCGCGCGTCTGTGCGACGAGCTGGGACAGTTCCTCGCGCAACTCGTTCTCGTGGATCCAGTCCTCCGCCCACTGGTTGCGCAGATCGCGCGGCAAGGGCAGCGGGCACGGTTCGCTCCAGGGATAGGCCTGCCACGGGACCTCGCGCACGGCGGCGGGAAACTGCTGCAGCCAGCGGTAGTAGAGGTGGTGACGAGGCAATCCGTCGATGCGCCACGACAGCACAGCCGCCACGAACGACGAGTCGCAGAACGGCGTGGTGAACTCGAAGCGCCGAAGGTCCAGGTCCTCGTGGTGCCGTGCGAGATTGGCGCGCGGCTCGTTGAACAACTGGAACAAGTGCATGCGCCGTGCCGGATCGGCGCAGCGCCGCCGGGCCAGTTCGTCGGCGATCGTCGCCGGGACTGCGCCCGTCATCTCGGCGCGTCGGCTGCGCAGGAACAGGCGCCGCGAGAGTTCGCCGCCGATACGCTTCAGGTAGCCACGTGTCGCGGCCCCGACGTCGCCACGACGCATCGCGGCGATGATCGCCGCATCGAGGTTGGTCGGTGCCAGTACCGTCTCACCCGCGAAACCGGTGAACACGCGCGAGGGCCTCGGCGGTGCGTCGTCGGGCGACTGCGCCGCCAGCCATTCGCGATGCCCTGTCTCCATGCGCAGCCAGAAGTCGGTGCTGCCGCTGGCGGCTTCGAAGTGATGCGAACCCAGGCTGCGCGCAGCCTCCCGGCCGAGCACCAGGTCGGCACTCTCTGCCGGCGCGAAGTTCAGGGTGTGAACCTGCGCACCCAGCTCACGCAGAGTGGCCACCACGCAGCGCGAGTCGAGTCCGCCCGACAAGTGGGCCGCCACGCTGCGCTCGTCACCCAGCCGCAACGCGACCGCGGATCGAAAGACGGCATGCAGCTCCGCGGTGATTTCCTCCTCGCTGCGCGCCCGCTCCGGCAGTTCGTCCCAGCGGTGGTAGGCCCACTCGCGAGTGCCGTCGGCATCGATGTCCAGCGCGATGCCGGCCTCGAGGCAGCGGATGCCGGCGTAGGCCGTGCGCGCGCCGAGCGGCCCGCCGAGTGCGGCGATCTGCGCCTGCCCGACATAGTCCGGCTCGGCTTCCAGTGCCGGCACGAGCGCGAGCATCACGCGCATCGAGGTGGCGAAGTACAACACGCCGTCGCGCCTGGCGACGTACATTGCCCGCAGCGCGAGCTTGTCGCTGGCCAGGCGAACCCGGCGTTCTGCCAGGTCGACATGAGCGACGCAGAAGTTGCCCCGGGACAACCGCAGCGCATCGGTGCACCCGTTGCGCCAGTCATCGTGAAGTGCCTGCAGGTCGGCGTCACGGCTTCGGGCGCGCGCCGTACCGCTGCACAGCGGCTCACCCGACAGGACCGACAAGGCCGGGCTGCCGGCTGGCCGGCACACGCCCTGCCCGCCCAATGCACCGAGGTCCAGATGGGCCACCGCACCGCCCGACTCGATGACGAGCGTCGGCTGGTCACCCGGGTGGCGGCTGAGACTGCCGGCGAGCAGCCCAGGCACGTGCCCCGGTAGTGTTTGATCTGGCCGCAGACAGACGGCGCCGGCGAATAGAGACATGTGGTTCGGGTCAGAGCCGCACAATCCGCGTCGCTTTGGATCGATCGCGCTGTTCGCGGAGGTGCACCGGCAGCTCGTGACTGACGGCGAGCAGATGCACATTAATTCCTGCTTAAGATTATCGAGTCGCCGAGAATGAGCCCCATCCCCCATCCGCATGAGCCGGCCTCGAGTTGCCGGGCATTCCGCACGCTCGACTGACCTGCATGAGCATTGAACGGCGCGCCCTGGCCGGGCTGAAGGCCACCGCGCTGGCGCGTCTGGCCGGGCAGTTGCTGAGCTGGGCCGCGACGCTGGTGGTGTTCCGGCTGGTCGATCCGCAGGACTACGGACTGATGGCCATCGTCGGAACGCTGGTCGGCATCGGCGCAGCGGTGGCCGAGTTCGGCCTCGGTTCCGCGCTCGTCCAGGCCCGCGAACTGCCTCGGGAACAACTCGCCCGACTGGCCGGCGTGGTCTGGCTGCTGCACGGCGTGATGGCGCTTGCGCTGCTGTCGGGTGCGCCGCTGGCGGCCTGGTTCTATGGCGACCCTCGGCTGACCGCGCCGCTGCAGGCCGGTGCCGCCGTGTTCGTCTTCGCGGCACTCGGAGCGGTGCCCTCCGCACTGGCCACGCGGGAAATGGACTTCGCCTGGCTGGCCCGCATCGAGTTCGCCGGCGTGCTTGCCGGAAGCGCCCTCAGCCTTGGTCTGGCGCTGCTGGGCGCAGGCGTCTGGGCGCTCGTCGCCGGGCTGCTGGGCCCGGCGGCCGTGCGCTGCGTTCTGCTGGTCAGCCGGGGGCAGACGATACGGCCCCGCCTGGAGTTCATCGGCCTGCGCCAGCACCTGAGCTTCAGCTCCCAGATGGCGATCACCCAGGTCATCTGGAGCTTCGTCAGCCAGGCCGACGTGCTGATCGGCGGTCGCCTGCTCTCGCGCGAGGCGCTCGGCCACTACTCGGTGGCCGTGCATCTGGCCACGCTGCCGATGCACAAGGTGATGGGCGTGGTCAACCAGATCGCCTTCGCCGCGGTGGCCCGCCTGCAGGACGAGAGCGAGCGCTTGCGCGAACGGGTGCTGTTCGGCACACGGCTGATGATGTCGCTGTCCGTCGGTGTCATGTGGTTGCTCGCCTGCCTCGCGCCTGAACTGCTGCCCTTGCTGATCGGCCCGGCCTGGACCGCTGCCGTTCCGGTGCTCCAGATCGTCAGCCTGGTGGTGCCGCTGCGCATGCTCATGATGATGCTGAGCACGGCGATCTCGGGCATCGGCGCCGCCAACGTCAACCTGCGCAACACGTTGACAGCCGCCGTGGTCTGGCCAGCGGCGCTGTACGTCGGCGCGCAATCGGGCGCAGTGGGCCTGGCTGCCGCCTGGTGGGTGGCCTCCCCACTGACCTTCGCGCTGAACGCGCGGCGCGTGACGTCCACCCTGGGCATGAGCGTGGTTGACCTGCTGCGCCTGGTCAGCCGACCGCTTCTCGCCGGAACGGCCATGTGGGCAGCGACCGCCGCGGTTCGTGCCTCCGCCCCAGTGCTGCCCGCCCCGGTGGCGCTTGCACTGCTGGGCGGGGTCGCCTCCGGGGTCTACGTCGCCAGCCTGCTGCTCCTCGATCGGCGCCTCATCGCCGATCTGCGGCGCGTCGTCCGGGCCACACGCGGCTGACCGTCCAGGCCCGGACGGGCTGGCGGGCGCGGGCGGGAAACCAATACTCACATCCCCGCGGGCCGGGTCACGGCTACGTGCGCCATTAAATGTTATCTTCGCACATTCAATCAACTTCGCACCCCCTCGCACCGCCCGGGAGATGCCATGACGCTCCACATATCGCTCCAAGCCCGTTTCGCCGCCGTCGTCGCCGCCGTCGGCATGCTGGCTGCCTGCGGCGGCGGCTCGTCCAGCCCCTCGCCGTCCGACCCGGGCACGCTGCGCATCGCGCTGACCGATGCGCCTGCCTGCGGGTACGAAGAGGTCAACGTGACCGTCGAGAAGGTGCGCGTACACCGCAGCGCCAGCGCCGAGGACGACGACAACGGCTGGTCCGAGGTGGTGCTGAACCCGGCCCTGCGCGTCAACCTGCTGGACCTGACCAACGGCGTGCTCGCCGAACTCGGCCAGACCGAGCTGCCGGCCGGCAGCTACACGCAACTGCGCCTGCAACTGGCCGCCAACGGCAACGCCGCCCCCTACGCCAACTCGCTGGTGCGCAGCGGCAGCGAGGACGAGATCCCGATGGACACGCCGAGCGCGCAGCAGTCGGGCCTGAAGATGAACCTGAACGTGACGGTCGAGCCCAACGAAGTGGCCGACCTGGTGCTCGACTTCGACGCCTGCAAGTCGGTGGTCAAGCGCGGCAACTCGGGCCGCTACAACCTCAAGCCGGTGGTCAGCGTGCTGCCGCGCGTGCGCGTCGACGGCCTGGTGGCCGAAGGCCACGTGGCGCCCGCGATCGCGCTGGGCAGCACCAGCGTGTCGCTGCAGCAGGGCGGCGTGCCGGTGCGCAGCACCGTGCCGCTGGCCGATGGCCGCTTCGTGCTCTACCCGGTGCCGGCCGGCACCTATGACCTCGTGGTCAGCGCCGAAGGCCGCGTCACCGCGGTGATGACCGGCGTGCCGATCAGCGCGAGCTCGCGCACCTTCGTCACGCCGACCGGCACGGCCATCGATCCGCCCGAAGGCACGCCGCGCGCGGCCACCGGCGTCGCCAGCATCAGTGGCTCGACCAGCGTGCCGCTGGCGATGGTGCGCGCCACCCAGGCCGTGGGCACGGCGATCGCCGAGCGGACGGCTCGGCCGTCCGACGCCAGCACCGGCGAATATCTGCTCCGCCTTGTCGCGGGCGAGCCGGTGCATACCGCCTACGACCCCGCGGCGACTGCGCTGGACTTCGAACCGGATGCTGCCAACGCCGGCAAGTTCAGGCTGGAGGCCAGCACCGAAGGCAAGCTGCCGGTCACCGCCGACATCGACGTGACATCGGCCGACATTGACACGCCTCTGGTGTTCGCCCCGTGAAGCGCGGTAGCCTTCGCGGTTCTCCCCACAGCCAGGAGCCGACCATGATCCAACGCTCTCTCGCCGCCACCGCGGCCGCCACCGCACTGGCGCTCGCTGCCGCCGTGGCTCCGGCCCATGCGGCCGACGTCGACGTGGGTGTCTCCATCAGCGTCGGCCAGCCCGGCTTCTACGGCCGCATTGACATCGGCAACGTGCCGCCGCCGGTGGTCGTCTACCCGCAGCCGGTGATCATCCAGCAGGTGCCGGTGGCGGTGGTGCGCCAGCCGATCTACCTGCACGTGCCGCCCGGCCACCAGAGGGACTGGGCCAGGCACTGCTACCGCTACGCCGCCTGCAACCAGCCGGTGTACTTCGTGCAGGACCGCTGGTACCAGGAGGTCTACGTACCGCAGTACCGGCAGCGCTATGCGCCGCCGCCCCCGCAGCAGCGCAAGTACAAGCACGACGATGATCGCGGGCGCTACAAGGACCGTGACGACGACCGCGGCAACAAGGGCCGCGGCCACGGCAACGACAAGGGCCGCGGCAAGGACTGAGTAGAGCCGTCAGGACGAGGCCGGCTTCGCCGCCTTGTCCGACCACAGCACGCCGCCGGTGGCCCAGTTGTCGCGGCGGATGTCGAAGAACACCACGTCCACGCCATCGGCGCTGCCGCCGAGAACGCGCACGCAGGCCTCGGTCAGTTCCTTGGCCAGTGCGCGCTTCTGTTCGGGGGTGCGGCCTTCGAAGAGTTCGACGCGCAAGGTGGGCATGGGGGTCTCCTGCTGAGCTGATCGGAACGGCAATTTGGAGCGGACAACCTAGAACGCACCCCCACGAAAGAGGTGCGTTCTCCCCCCATTCTGGATGAAGCAGAAGGGGGTGCCCGGCTCCTATCCTGAACTCCATCGCGACTGTCGTCCGCGAGCGATGGAGCCTCCGATGAAGCCGTCCACCCTGCTGCCCCGCGTGGCCTCCGTGCTGGCCTTGCTCGCTTTGCTGCCCGCGTGGTGCGCGGCGGCCTCGATCGGCACCGTCACCATCGTCGACGGCGACATCGCCGTTCTGCGCGACACCCAGCGCTTCGCCGCCGCCGAAGGCCTGCGCCTGCGCGGCAACGACATCCTGATCACAGCGGTAGACACGCGCTTCGCGCGCATCGAACTCACCGACGGGACCGCGCTCGACCTGGGCCCGGACACCGAACTGTTGCTGCAGCCCGGCGAGGGCGGCACGTTCGGCGAACGCGCCGCGACGCTGTACCTCGCCCGCGGCTGGCTGAAGGTCAGCGCCGGCAGCGGCTCGGGCATCGCCGGCATCACCAGCGCAACGCTCGATCTGCAACGCCTGGCCGGCACCGCCGTGCTGCACCTGCAGCCGGGCGCCGCGCTGCTGTTCGTCGAGACCGGCAACGCGCAGGCTGCCGAGGTGCAGGACGGTCGCGTCGGAAACCCGCTGACCCTGAAGGACGGCGATGCGCTGGTCCGGCGTGGCAGCGCGGCAGCCACGATCGCGCGCCGCCCGCCGGCCGAGCTGCTGGCCGGCCTGCCGCGCGCCTTCGCCG
>NZ_CALRZC010000148.1:0-21402 GCF_943372545.1 Variovorax sp. YR752
CCCCCCCCCCCCGTTCTGCTTTCTACTGCGCCATCTTCGACTCGCGCGCGTTCACGAGTTCTTCCGGCTCCTGCGACTCGACCCAGCTCTCGTTGTTGAGCCCGGCCTGCAGCCGCTCCTCGTCGAGTTCATTCGTCCACTTGGCGACCACGATGGTGGCAACGCCGTTGCCGATGAGGTTGGTCAGCGCGCGCGCCTCGGACATGAAGCGGTCGATGCCCAGGATGAGCGCCAGCCCCGCCACCGGCACATGCCCCACCGCCGACAACGTGGCCGCCAGCACGATGAAGCCGCTGCCCGTGACGCCGGCTGCGCCCTTCGACGTGAGCAGCAGCACCGCGAGCAGCGTGATCTCCTGCGTGAGCGTCATGGGCGTGTTGGTGGCCTGCGCAATGAAGACCGCCGCCATCGTCAGGTAGATCGAGGTGCCGTCGAGGTTGAACGAGTAGCCCGTGGGAATCACCAGACCCACGCAGGTCTTGTGGGCGCCCAGGTTCTCCATCTTTTCCATCATGCGCGGCAGCACCGATTCGCTCGACGAGGTGCCCAGCACGATCAGCAGCTCTTCCTTGATGTACTTGATGAACTTCCAGATGCTGAAGCCGTGAAAGCGCGCAATGAGCCCCAGCACCACGAAGATGAACAGCAGGCAGGTCAGGTAGAAGGTGCCCATGAGCTTGCCCAGCGACAGCAGGCTGCCCAGCCCGTACTTGCCGATGGTGAAGGCCATCGCACCGAAGGCGCCGATGGGCGCGAGCTTCATGATGTAGTTGACGATCACGAAGAGCACGTGCGAGCCCTTCTCGATCACGTCGAACACCAGCGTGCCGCGCCCGCCGAAGCGGTGCAGCGCAAAGCCGAACAGCACCGCGATCAGCAGCACCTGCAGGATCTCGCCCTTGGCGAAGGCATCGACGATCGTGCTGGGAATCACGTTGAGCAGGAAGTCGACCGTGCCCGTCATCTTGCCGGGGCCGGTGTAGGCCGCGATGGCCTTGGTGTCGAGCGTGGACGCGTCGATGTTCATGCCCGCGCCGGGCTTGAGCACGTTCACCAGCACGAGGCCGACCACCAGCGCGATGCTGCTCACGACCTCGAAGTACAGGAGCGCCAGGCCGCCGGTCTTGCCGACCTTCTTCATGTCTTCCATGCCGGCAATGCCGACCACCACCGTGCAGAAGATGATCGGCGCAATGATCATCTTGATGAGCTTGATGAACCCGTCGCCCAGGGGTTTCATCGACTCCCCGAGCGAGGGGTAGAAGTAACCGAGGAGCACGCCGATGACCACCGCGGTGATCACCTGCACGTAAAGGGAACGGTAAAGGGGGAGCTTCCTGGGTACTGTGCTTGTTGTATGTGCCATGACTGCCTCCTGAAAAAGATGAAGAAGGAAAACGCAGAAGAAAGGGTTCGTGTCGCGGTGGCTTTCGATGGTTGAAATGGCTTCGGGTGCGGCCCAAATGAAAAAACCCGCCGAAGCGGGTTTTGGTTTTCAGGGTGTGGCGCGCATGCTCAGTGCATGTGAAGGCCGCCGTTGACCGAGAAGTCGGCCCCGGTGCTGTAGCCGCCTTCGTCGGTGGCGAGCCACGCGATGATGGAAGCGATTTCGCTCGGCTCGCCCAGGCGCTTGACCGGAATGGTCGCCACGATCTTGTCGAGCACTTCCTGGCGGATGGCCTTGACCATCTCGGTGCCGATGTAGCCCGGGCTCACGGTGTTGACCGTGACGCCCTTGTTGGCCAGCTCCTGCGCCAGCGCCATCGTGAAGCCGTGCATGCCGGCCTTGGCGGCCGAGTAGTTGGTCTGGCCGGCCTGGCCCTTGGCGCCATTCACCGAGCTGATGTTGATGATGCGGCCCCAGCCCTTTTCGACCATGTCGCCCACCACCTGCTTGGTGACGTTGAACATGCTGTTGAGGTTGGTTTCGATCACCGCGCTCCAGTCTTCCGGCGTCATCTTGAGGAACATGCGGTCCCGCGTGATGCCGGCGTTGTTGACGAGCACGTCAATCGCGCCGTGGGCCGCCTTGGCGGCGGAAAAAGCCTCGACGGTGGATTGCCAGTCGCCGACATTGCCGACCGACGCATGGAACTCGAAGCCCTCGGCTTTCTGTTCGGCCAGCCATTTGGCATGGTCGCGTGTAGGGCCGCAACCGGCGATCACAGTGAACCCGTCCTTGTGCAGACGCTGGCAGATGGCTGTTCCGATGCCACCCATGCCCCCGGTGACATATGCAACTTTCTTGCTCATGAGATTTCCTTGATTTGAAGCTAGCAAAAAGCCTGAACGGCCGCCTTCACTCTAGCCATTTTCAGGCCACACAACCCTGAGGGAGAACACTGAGCCAAGCTTGCAACCAGCTGTCACCGACATCACCTCGGCGGCACTCTATATGCTTGCGGCTGCGCGACCGTGACAGGGTCCCTGCCAGCCCCCCTCCCATCCAGCCACCCAGGAGTTCACACGCATGAATTTCGGAATCATCGTCTTCCCCGAGGTCGAGGAGCTCGATTTCATCGGTCCCTGGGAAATGCTCACCATGTGGAGCAAGCTGGCCGGCGGCCCCGCCAACTGCCTGGTGGTGGCGCAAACGCACGGCCCGGTCGTCTGCGCCAAGGGGCTGTCGATCAACCCGCACGTGTCGTTTGCCGACTGCCCGCCGCTCGACTTTCTGCTCGTGCCCGGCGGCATGGGCGCGCGGCGCGAGGTCGACAACCCCGCGATGGTGCAGTTTGTGGCCGCGCAGGCGCCCGGCTGCAAGGCGCTGATGTCGGTGTGCACCGGCGCCTTCGTGCTGCATGCGGCCGGCCTGCTCTCGGGCCGCACCGCCACCACGCACTGGGGATCGCTCGACCGCCTGCGCGCGCTCGGTGACGTGAAGGTGGTCGAGCAACGCTTCGTGCAGGACGGCCACGTCTGGACCTCGGCCGGCGTCTCGGCCGGTACCGATTTGATGCTGGCCTTCATCGCGCATGCCGCGGGCGAGGAAGCCGCGGCCAAGGTGCAGTTGCAGGCCGAGTACTACCCGGCCGACACGGTGTACGGCCACACCTCGAGCCATGAGCGCGCGCCGTCGTATGTGCGGCGACCGGGGTCGCGCGCGGGCACGGCCTGATCGTTCTTTCTTTTGTTTGATCGAACGGTCGGTCATTTCTTCTTTTCTTACTTCTTTAGACCTCCATGTCCACGCCCGACCTCACCGACCTCGAACCGCTTGCCGTGCTCGCCGCCCGCGTGGGGGCGACGCTGCGCGAGCGGCGCCAGACGGTGGCGGTCGCCGAATCGTCGGCCGGCGGCCTCGTCTCGGCCGCCCTGCTCGCCCTGCCGGGTGCCTCGGCCTACTTCCTGGGCGGCGCGGTCATCTACTCGCGCCGCGCCGGCAAGGCCCTGCTCGGTCTCACGCCCGAAGACATGGGCGACATGCGCGGCGAGACCGAGCCCTATGCGCGCTTCATGTCGGGCCGCATCCGTGATGCCCATCGATCGAAGTGGGGCATCTGCGAAAGCGGCGCGGCAGGACCGTCAGGCAGCCCGTACGGCGACGCACCGGGGCATGTCTGCATCGCCGTGACCGGCGCGGACGGCCTCGTGGTCAGCCGCACGATCGAAACCGGCGCGACCGACCGGCCGTGGAACATGGACGTGTTCGCGCGGCTGTTGCTGAAGCTGTTCGAGGAGACCTTGCAGACAGCCGGGGACGCATGACCGAGACGGTGATCTCGACCGCCTCCGAAGAAGAGGTCCGCTCCGGCGTCCTGGGCCGCCGGATGCGCGAGTTCAACTATGGCTTCGTCGGCGAGTACCCCGAGAGCCAGCCCGTGTGGCTGAACGCCAAGGATGCGCAGGGCCGCCTGATGGGAGGCCTGCGCGGCTTCGTGTTCCTCGAATGGCTGCGCATCGACGTGTTGTTCGTCGAAGAGGAAGCCCGGGGCACCGGCCTGGGCCGCCGCCTGCTCGTGGAGGCGGAAGCGCGCGGCAAGGCGCTGGGTGCCGGGAATGCCGCGCTCGAAACCTTCGAGTGGCAGGCGCGAGGCTTCTACCTGAAGCAAGGCTACGAAGAGTTCGCCCGCATCGACAACTACGCCCGCGGCAGCTACCTCGCCTACATGAAGAAAAAGCTCTGAGCCCCGGGGCTGTTCTGCCCCGCGACTCAGACCGCTGTTCTCAATCCGCCTGCACCCCCGCAGCCCGGATCACCTTCCCCCACTTCTCGATCTCCGCCGCCAGGTGGCTGCGCAGCGCCTCGGGCGTGACCTTGTCCATCGGCACGGCCTCGGTGCTCAGCTCGGCAAAGCGCTTCTTCACGTTGTCGTCCTGCAGCGCAGCGCGCAGGGCCACGTTGAGCTTCTCGATCACGGCCGGCGGCGTGCCCTTGGGCGCGTACACGCCGTGCCACACCTTCACGTCGAAGCCCTTGAGGCCTTGCTCGTCGAGCGTGGGGATGTCGGGCATGCTCGACAGGCGCTTGGGCGTGGTCACGCCGAACACCTTCACGCGCTGGCCGTCCTTGATGACGGGCGCGGTCTGCGTGGTCTGGTCGCACAGCAGGTCGACCTGCCCGCCCATGAGGTCGTTGAGCGCCGGGCCCGCGCCCTTGTAGGGCACGGTCGTGAGCTGCACGCCGATCTGGTGCGCGAAGAGCATGCCGCACAGCTGCGAGACGGCGCCGATGCCGGCGTTGGCGAGCGACACCTTGTCCTTGTTGGCCTTCACGTAGGCCAGCAGCTCCTTGAAGTTGTTGGCCGGGAAGTCCTTGCGCGACAGCAGGGTCATCGGCACGTCCATGACCTGGCCGATGTACTCGAAGTCTTTCAACGGGTCGTAGTTGAGCTTCTTGTACAGCGCGGGCGCGGTGGCCATGCCCATGTGGTGGATGAGGATGGTGTAGCCGTTGGGCGCCGCCTTGGCCACGCGGGTCGGCGCGATGGTGCCGCCCGCGCCCACGGTGTTCTCGACCACCACGGTCTGCCCGAGCGACTTGCCCATGGGCACGGCGAGCATGCGCGCCACCACATCGGTGGGGCCGCCGGCCGAGTACGGCACGACCATCACGATGGGCTTGTCGGGCCACGCGGCCTGCGCGACGGCGGGCGATGCAGCGGCGAGCAGGCAGGCGCCCGCCGAGGCCGCGATGAGGGCTTTGAGTTTCCAGGTCTTCGTTGCGTTCACTTCTTTGTCTCCTTTTGGTTTGTCTGTAGATCAGTGCGTCACGGATGAATCGCTGGGGCCGTGCGGTGCCGCCAGCGCGAGCCAGCGCTCGGCCAGCCGCACCACGGGCCCGTCGACCATGCGGCCGTCGAGGCTCACGACGCCGCCGCCGGCTGCGCGCACGGCCTCGGTCACGCGGTGCGCCCAGGCCACTTCGTCGGCCGAGGGGCCGAGTGCGGCCTGCACGGGCGCGACCTGCTCGGGATGGATGCACAGCTTGGCGCCGAAGCCGCCGCGTCGGGCGCGCGCGGTGTCGGCGGCGAGCCGCTGCGCATCGCGCCAGTCGGGCGTGACGCCGTCGATCGGCGTGGCCAGTCCGGCGCGGCGCGAGGCCAGCACGAGCGCAAGGCGCACGGCCGTCAGCTCGACCTCGTCGGCGTCGCAGGCCATGCCAAGGTCAGCCTGGAAATCGAGGTGGCCGAAGGCCAGCCGCAACACCTGCGGCGCACCTGCGATGGCATCGACTGCGGCGAGCCCCGCGGCCGATTCGATGAGCGGCACCAGCACGGCCTTCGGCCCGACGGTGGCGGCGAGCCGATGCAGTTCGTCGGCATGCTCGGCCTTGGGCAGCACGATGCCGGCGATGAGCCCGTCGGCGATCCATCCGGCTGCGCGCGCGCAGTCGTCGCCATGCCACGGCGTGCCGCTGGCGTTCACGCGCACGAGCAGCCGCCCTCGCCCTTCGGCGGGCAGCGCTGCGAGCGAGGCACCGAGCGCGTCGCGCGCCTCGACCTTGCGCGCGGGCGCGACGGCGTCTTCGAGGTCGATGATCACGGCGCTCGCGCCCGTCGCCAAGGCGCGCGCATGGCGCTCGGGCCGGTCGGCGGGCACGAAGAGAAAGGCGCGCGCCAAAGCGAGCGCCGGATTCGTCGCCCCGCTCATACCGCCCCGGCCGCGCGCAGCGTCGCGATCGCGTCGTCGCCACGGCCCAGGCTGCGCAAGATGGCGTCGGTGTGCTGGCCCACCGCGGGCACCGGGTCCATGCGGTAGTCGAACGCACTCTGGCGACCGGCTGGCAGCAGCGCCGGGATGTCGCCGGCCGGTGAGCCCACCTGGCGCCAGCGGTCTCGCGCCTGGAGTTGCGGGTGTGCCCACAGCCCGGCCATGTCGTTCATGCGCGCATTGGCGATCTGCGCCGTGTCGAGCCGTTCGAGCACTTGCGCCGCACTCAGCGCGCCGAAGGTGTCGGCGATGAGCGTGCGCAGCACCTCGCGGTGTTCGTTGCGCCGCGCGTTGCTGTCGAAGCGCGGGTCGGTTGCGAGCTCGGGGCGCAGCAGCACCTTGTCGCAGAAGGCGCGCCACTCGCGCTCATTCTGCAGGCCCAGCATCACGGTGCCGCCGTCGCCCGCGGGGAACGGGCCGTAGGGGTAGATGGTCGCGTGCGAGGCGGCACTGCGCGGCGGCGGCGGTGCGCCGTCGTAGGCGTAGTACATCGGGTAGCCCATCCATTCGGCGAGCGATTCGAGCATCGACACGTCGATGTGCGAGCCCTTGCCCGTCTTGCCGCGCTGCATCAGCGCCGCGAGGATGCCGGTGTAGGCATACATGCCCGCCGCGATGTCGGCGATGGAGTTGCCCGACTTGCACGGGTCGTCGGGCGTGCCCGTCACCGACAGGAAACCGGCCTCGCTCTGGATCAGCAGGTCGTAGGCCTTCTTGTCGCGGTACGGGCCGTCTTCGCCGTAGCCCGAGATGTCGCAGACGATCAGCGCGGGGTGCTTTTCCTGCAGCACCTGCGCGCCCAGGCCCATGCGCGCGGCGGCGCCGGGTGCGAGGTTCTGCACCAGCACGTCGGCACCGGCCACCAGTTCCTGCAGCACCGCGAGCGCGGCGGGCTGCTTGAGGTCGAGCGTGAGGCTTTCCTTCGAGCGGTTGACCCACACGAAGTGCGAGGCCTCGCCGTTCACGCGCTCGTCGTAGGCGCGCGCAAAGTCGCCGCCGCCGGGGCGCTCGACCTTGATGACGCGCGCGCCGAGGTCAGCCAGCTGGCGGGTGCAGAACGGCGCCGCGATGGCGTGCTCGAGCGAGATGACGGTGATGCCGTCCAGGGGTCTTGTCATGGGCGTCTTTCTTTCCTTGCGTCAGGCGAGCACGGCCGTCGCCTGCATCGTGAGCCAGCCGTCGGCGTCTTCGCCCCACAGGCTGAAGGTCTTGCCGTCGGTGCTGCCTTCGGCGGGCTTGCCGTGCACGCGGAACGGCGCGATGTCGAAGGTCGGGCGCACGGCGCGGAACTCGAAGCGCGCCAGCTGCGCATCGGCCGGCACGTTGCGGCGCAGCAGGTCGACCAGCAGCGTCGCGATCAGCGGCCCGTGCACGATGAGGCCCGGGTAGCCCTCGACCTGCGTCACGTAGCGGCGGTCGTAGTGGATGCGGTGGCCGTTGAAGGTCAGCGCCGAGTAGCGGAACAGCAGCACGTCGTCGGGCACGAGGTCGCGGCTGAAGGTGGCGTCCTTCGGTGCAGGCGTGGGCGGTGGCGTGGCTTCGCCCGGTGCGGCGGCGGCGCGGTAGACGATGTCGTGCTCTTCGGTCAGTGCGAGACCACGCGCGTTGCGCACCTCATGGCGCACGAGCACGAACACCAGCTCGCCCGTGCGGCCGGCCTTGTGCGTGACCGAGGCGATGGTCGACGTGCGCTCGACCGCATCGCCCACCTGCAACGGATTGCCCGGTTCCCAGGTCAACCGGCCGCCGGCCCACATGCGGCGCGGCAGCGGCACGGGCGGCAGGAAACCGCCGCGCCTGGCGTGGCCGTCTTCGCCGATCTCCGACTGGCGGTGGTGCGGCAGGAAGTAGAGCCAGTGCCACAGCGCGGGCAGGCGCGTGCCCGCCTCGGGCAACGGGTCGTCGCGGTCGAGCGTGGCGGAGAGCGCGCGCACGGGCGCGGCGGTGATGTCGTCGCGCAGCGTTTCGCTGCGGCCCTGCCAGGCCTGCAGCCGCGCGAGGGCTTCGGCGTCGATCAATGGAGAAGTCATGGCGTGAGTGGAGGGAAGAAAGATGAAGGACCGCGTCAGTCGACCGCGGCGCCCGAGGCCTTGACGATGCGCGCCCACTTGGCGAGGTCGGTGCGCAGCAGCGCCGAGAACTGTTCGGGCGAGGTGGCCGCCGCGATCTCGACGCCCTGCTGGTCGAGCTTGTCGCGCAGGTCCTTGGCCGCGAGCGCCTTGCGCGTCGCGTCCTGCAAGGTGGCGAGCACATCGGCCGGCACGCCCGCGGGCGCGAACAGGCCGATCCACAGCGTGCCGTTGTAGCCCGGCACCTGTTCGGCGATGGCGGGCACGTCGGGCAGCACGGGCGAGCGCTTCTCGCCGCTCACGGCCAGCGCGCGCAGCTTGCCGGCCTTGATGTGCGCGAGCGCCGAAGGCAGGCTCGCGAACACGATCGGCAACTGCCCGCCGAGCACGTCGTTGATGGCAGGCGCCACGCCCTTGTACGGCACGTGCTGCATCGAGATGCCGCCCATGCTGTTGAGCATTTCGCCCAGCAGGTGATTGAGCGTGCCGTTGCCGGCCGAGGCGTACTGGTAGTTGGCGCCCTTCTCGCGCGCCAGCTTCAAAAATTCGGCGAAGTTCTTCGCGGGGAACGACGGGTTCACGAGCAGCACGTTGGGCACCGCGCCGATCAGGCCGACGGGCTTGAAGTCTTTCTCGGGGTCGAAGCCGGGGTTCTTGTAGAGCGCGGGGTTGATCGCCTGGCTACTGCTGATCGTCATGAGCAGCGTGTAGCCGTCCTTCGGGCCCTTGGCGACCAGTTGCGTGCCGATGTTGCCGCCCGCGCCGGGGCGGTTGTCGACCACCACGCTGGCGTTGTTCAGCACCTCGCCGAGCTTCTGGCCCACGAGGCGGCCGACGATGTCGTTGGTGCCGCCCGCGGCCTGGGGCACGACGAGCGTGATGGGGCGCGAGGGGTAGGTCTGGGCAGTGGCCGGGCCGGCGGTCAGCAGCGTGGCGGCAGTGAGGCCGAAGGCGAGCAGCGCCTTGGCGCGAAGCCGCAAGGCGGGGGTGGTGTTGTGTGTCTCCATGGCCGCATGGTCTGCTGCCGGCCCCTGGCGCGCAATCTGCGATTTCGGAAGCCAGGCTTCTGAAATTCCGAAGGCTTGGCTACCATCGCCACATGCTTTTCGACCTGACAGACCTGCGCCTGTTCGTGGCCACGGCCGAGCTCGGCAACCTCACGCGGGCGGCCGAGCGCCAGCACCTGTCGCTGGCCGCGGCCAGCGCGCGCATCAAGGCGCTCGAGACCCAGGCCGGCCTGCAGCTGCGGCAGCGCGAGGCCCGCGGCGTGCGGCTGCTGCCGCCGGGCGAAGCCTTTTTGCACCATGCCCGGCTGGTGCTGCACCAGACCGACCAGCTGCGCGCCGACCTGCTCGAGTACGGCGGCGGCCTGCGCGGCCACCTGCGTGTGTTCGCCAACACCACGGCGGTGACCGATTTCCTGCCCGAGATCCTGCCCGGCTTCCTGGCCGCCAACCCGCGCATCAACGTCGACCTTCAGGAAAAACCGAATGCTCAGATCCCGCGCGGCGTGCGCGACGGGCGCGCCGACATCGGCATCGTCGCCGGCCAGATGGACACGCTGGGCCTGGACACCATCCACTTCAGCACCGACCGGCTGGTGCTCGTCACCTCGCGCCAGCACCGCTTTGCGCGACGCCGCCGCATCTCCTTCGCCGAGACGCTCGACGAAGACGCCATCGGCATGCAGCAAGGCAGCACGCTGCAGGCCTTCCTGGGGCAGATCACCGACAACCTGGGCAAGCGCCAGAAGCTGCGCATCCAGCTCGGCAGCTTCGACGCGATGTGCCGAATGATCGGCAGCGGCGTGGGCATCGGCGTGGTGCCCGAGTCGGCCGCGCGGCGCAACCAGGACAGCATGCAGCTCGCACTGGTCGAGCTCAGCGACCCCTGGTGCGTGCGCGAGCGCTACCTGCTCGTGCGCGACCGCGCCGCCCTGCCCGTGTACGCCCAGGCGCTGGTCGAGACGCTGTGCCGGCACTACACAGAGCCGCAGGCCAAAACCGGCTGACGGCCCGATTTCCGGCCAAAAACAGGCACTTGCAGGCGGCTTGTGAGAAACCCGATGTCTTCCCCATTTTCTGTGCACAACTTTGGGGGTAAGTCAGGGGTCGCGTTGTAAAGCCGTCGCAAGCTGTTGTTTTATAAGGGGAATAGTTAGTCTGCTTAAAAATTTTGCAGTGCACAACTCTGGCGGCCTGGAGGTCCAAAAATGGCTGAAAAACAAGAAAGTCAAGCGAAAAAACAGGGGGTTGCCTGTGCTAGGCCGCCCTTTCAAACCAACGACTTGCCGCCGGTTGTGCAGAAGTCCGCTTCAATCCCCACTTTCTGTGGGCAACTTTGGGGGTAACTGGGTCGGAGCTTTGTAAAACGAATGCAAGTTGTTGTTTTACAAAGAGATTCGACACATTGCTCAATTTTTGAGCGGTGAACAAGACGGGCGACCGCTCAGGCGCCAGTCGCTCGATTGAATCCAAAGGTTCTCAGTCCACCGAATCGGACCAGTGCGAGGCGCGAAAGAGGGCCGCTACAGTCGCCCTGCCATGCTCGAAGCCCTCAGCTCCCCTTGGTCCTGCATCGGCGCCATCGCCGGGTTGCTGATCGCATTGCTGGTGCACTGGCTGGCGCCCGCCGACATCGACACGGTGCATGCCGGCGCATGGCTGGTGGGCATCGGCTGGCTCGCGGGGCTGGCCTGGGACCTCGTGGATTCGGACCGCTCGAAGTAATCCGCAGGCGAGTCCTGCGGACAGCGGACACAAAAAAGGGAGGGGAGGCAGCGGCCCTTGCGAGCCCCTGCCTCCCCTCCCCGTACCGGTTCAACCGGTGATCAGACTCAGCGCTCGATCGTCAGCGCCACGCCCATGCCGCCGCCGATGCACAGCGAGGCGATGCCCTTCTTGGCATTCTGGCGTTGCATTTCGTGCAGCAGCGTCACCAGGATGCGGCAGCCCGACGCGCCGATGGGGTGGCCGATGGCGATGGCGCCGCCGTTCACGTTCACCTTGTTCACGTCCCAGCCCATTTCGCGGTTCACGGCGCAAGCCTGTGCAGCGAAGGCTTCGTTGATCTCGAGCAGGTCGAGGTCGGCGGCCTTCCAGCCGGCGCGCTGCAGCGCCTTGGTCGACGCGGGCACGGGGCCCATGCCCATGATGGTCGGGTCGAGGCCGGCGGTGGCGTAGCTGGCAATGCGGCCCAGCGGCTTCAGGCCCAGGGCGGCGGCCTTCTTGGCCGTCATGACCATCACGGCGGCGGCGCCGTCGTTCAGGCCCGAGGCATTGCCCGCGGTCACGCCGCCGGCCTTGTCGAAGGCGGGGCGCAGGCCGGCCAGCACGTCGGCGTTGGTCTTGCGGTTGATGAACTCGTCCTGGTTGAAGACGAGCGGGTCGCCCTTCTTCTGCGGAATGCTCACGCCGACGATTTCATCCTTGAACTTGCCGGCGTCCTGCGCGGCGGCGGCCTTGGTCTGGCTGGCCAGGGCCAACTCGTCCTGCGAGGCGCGGTCGATGTTGTACTGCTTGGCCACGTTCTCGGCCGTGATGCCCATGTGGTACTGGTTGTACACGTCCCACAGGCCGTCGACGATCATGGTGTCGACCAGCTTCCAGTCACCCATGCGCTGGCCGTTGCGCGAGTTGGGCAGCACGTGGGGCGCCATGCTCATGTTTTCCTGGCCGCCGGCAATGACGATCTCGGAGTCGCCCGTGGCCACGGCCTGCGCCGCCAGCATCACGGCCTTCAGGCCCGAGCCGCACACGGCGTTGATGGTGAGCGCCGGCGTTTCCTTGGTGCCGCCGCCCTTGAGCCAGGCCTGGCGCGCGGGGTTCTGGCCGGCGCCGGCCGCGAGCACCTGGCCCATGATGGCCTCGCCGACCTGGTCGGCCGTGAGGTTGGCGCGCGCGATCACTTCCTTGATCACGAGGGCGCCCAGCTCGGTGGCGGGAATGCCGGCGAGCGAGCCGCCGAATTTGCCGACCGCCGTACGCGCAGCCGAAACGATGACGATGTCTTCCATGAGGTTCTCTCCGTTGAGGTGATTTGAAATCGGGTGCGATCTTGCGGGAGCTGGCGCCCGTTCAGGCCTTGGCCTTCACGTAGCGTCCCGGCGCCGGTTCGATGGCCTTGTAGGCCTTGCCGTTGCCGTAGCCCTTGGGCGCGGGGATCTGCTTGCCCGCGTGGCCCTTGAGCCATTGTGCCCAGTCGGTCCACCAGCTGCCGGGCTGCTCCTGCGCGCCGGCCAGCCATTCGGGCTGGGTCTTGGGAAACTTGCCGTCCTCGCGCAGCCAGTGGCTGCGCTTGTTCTTGGCAGGCGGGTTGATCACGCCGGCGATGTGGCCTGAGGCGCCCATCACGAAGCGCTTCTTGCCCGTGAGCAATTGCGTGGTGGTGTAGGCGCCGCCGATGGGCACGATGTGGTCTTCGCGCGAGCCGTAGATGTAGGCCGGAATGTCGATCTTGCCGAGGTCGACCTTCTCGCCGCACACGGTGAGCGCGCCGGGCTTGGCCAGCTTGTTCTCGTGGTACGTGTTGCGCAGGTACCAGGCGTAGAACGGGCCCGGCAGGTTGGTCGCGTCGCTGTTCCAGTACAGCAGGTCGAAGGCCGGCGGCGTCTCGCCCTTGAGGTAGTTGCCGACCACGTAGTTCCACACCAGGTCGTTCGGGCGCAGGAAGCTGAAGGTCGAGGCCAGGTCGCCGCCGGGCAGCAGGCCGCCCTTGCCCAGCTGCATCTCGCGGTACGCCACCATGGGCTCGTCCACGAAGATGTCGAGGATGCCGGTGTCGCTGAAATCGAGAAAGGTGGTCAGCAGCGTGACCGATGCGGCCGGCTTCTCGCCGCGCGCCGCGAGCACGGCCAGCGCGGTGCTCAGGATGGTGCCGCCCACGCAGAAACCGAGCGTGTTGATCTGCTTGCTGCCGCTGATCTCCTGCACGGTATGGATGGCCTTGATGGCGGCGTTCTCGATGTAGTCGTCCCAGGTGGCCTGGGCCATCGACTCGTCGGGGTTGCGCCAGCTCACCACGAACACGCGGTGGCCCTGCGTGTTCGCATAGCGAATGAGCGAGTTGTCGGGCTGCAGGTCGAGGATGTAGAACTTGTTGATGCACGGCGGCACCAGCAGGAACGGCCGCTCGTGCACCTTGGCGGTGAGCGGCTTGTATTCGAGCAGCTGGAAATAGTCGTTCTCGAACACCACCGCGCCTTCGGTGGTGGCCACGTTGCGTCCCACTTCGAAAGCGCTCTCGTCGGTCATGCTGACGTGGCCCTGCTTCACGTCGTGCAGCAAATTCTGGATGCCCTTGGCGATGCTCTCGCCCTGCGTGTCGATGGCTTTCTTCTGCGCCTCGGCATTGAAGGCGAGCGAGTTGCTGGGCGAGGCTGCCGCCATCCACTGCTCGACCGCGAAGCGCAGGCGCGCCTTGGTCTTGTCGTCGGCGTCGATGGCCTCGGCCATGCGCATCATGGTGCGGCCGTTGAGCAGGTACACGGCGGCCGAGAAAGCCGCCATCGGGTTGCTGCCCCAGGCCTCGGCGGCAAAGCGCTTGTCGCCCTCGGGGCGGGCACCGAAGCCGCGGCGCCAGAGGTCGGTGGCGTCGGTCAGGTACTGCTGCTGAATGGACTTCAGCTGCTCGGGATCGAGGGAGAACTTGGGCAGCTCGGGCATGCCGGCCGCACCCGGAAACTGTGGCATTTGTGGCAATTGCCATAGCGGCGTGCCGCCGATGTCGAAAGCGGCGGAACCTGCTGGCCCCCCAGCTTTCTGGAAAGCCTCCATGGCCTGGGTCCAACCCTGCGTGAGGGCTTTTTGAAGGGGCGCGAACGCATCGGCCCCCGTGTCTTCTTGCTTCATCATGTCTCCTGGCCGTGGCCTGGGTCGATACGAACGGATGGCTTGCGTGTTTTGAGTATGCTGCATTCGCAAGGCACTCACAACGCCGCGCTTTCACTAATCCATTGAAACGAAACGTCTCCGCCTGTGTTCATCCATTTGATCGTGATCGGCTGGCTCTATGTGACCGTGATGATGGCGGTGGCCGAGGCCACCAACACCACGGGCACGGTGCTGGGCGCCATCTTCACATTTCTTCTTTACGGCCTGGCGCCGGTGGCGCTGGTGATCTACCTGATGGCCACGCCGGCACGCCGGCGGGCGATCAAGGAGCGCGAAGCGCAGGCCCAAGCACAGGCCCAGGAGGCCGCGCGCCGCGCCGCCGCGGAAGCCGCAGGTTCAGACCTTCCAGACCAGCGCAGCGAAACGCCCGCTGACGCCGTCGCGCCGGTGCGAAAAGAACCGTGACGGCTGCGCGACGGTGCACCACGCATCGCCGCTGTCGTTGCCATGGAGCGACTCGACACCCGCCGCACGCAGCCGCTGCCGCGCGAGCGCAGGCAGGTCGGCCAGCCACTTGCCTTCGGCCGCTGCGGGCGTGAAGCACGACACCGCCTCGGGCGACTGCGCCTCGAAGGCGGCCTTGACCTCGGCCCCGACCTCGAAGGCCTTCGGGCCGATGCAGGGGCCGAGCCAGGCCATGAGGCGCGGTGCGCCATCGTCGTCTTGTGCGAAGGCGCGCACGGTTTGCTCGAGCACGCCACCGGCCAGCCCGCGCCAGCCCGCATGCGCAGCGGCCACGCGGTGGCCGCGTTCATCCGTGAAGAGCACAGGCAGGCAGTCGGCCACCATGACCGTGCAGGCACGCGCGGTGGTCGTGGCGGTGCACGCATCGGCGACGGTGCCGTCTTGCACCGCATCGTCGAGCGACACGACACCCGTGCCATGCACCTGCTGCAGGAACACCGGCTGCGTGCCGATCGCCTGCTGCAGCCGCCGGCGGTTCTCGGCGACGTGCGCGGCCTCGTCGGCCACGTGGTCGCCGAGGTTCAGGCTCTCATAGCGCCCGGCCGACACCCCGCCGTCGCGCGTGGTGCACAGCGCGCGCACGTTCGGCGGCGCCGGCCACTCGGGCACCAGCCATTGCGGATTCATCGCGACGTGCCTGCTCAGGCTTCCGCGTCGGGTGACTGCGAAGGCTGCGCGCGCTGGAAGGCGTCGAGCTTCATGCAGGCGTCGAAGGCGGCCATGGTGCGCGGCAGGCCGCTGAAGTCGCAGTCGAAGCGGCGGCCGTTGAAGATCTGCGGCACGAGGCAGCAGTCGGCGATGGTCGGCGTGTCGCCCCAGCAGTAGGTGCCGCCCGGGTGCTGTGCGAGCTGGCGCTCGAACGACAGCAGGCCTTCGCGCACCCAGTGGCGGTACCAGGTGTTCTTGGCTTCGTCGTCGACCTTCAGTTCCTTCACGAGGTACTTGAGCACGCGCAGGTTGTTCAGCGGGTGGATCTCGCAGGCAATCGACTGCGCCAGCGCACGCACGTGGGCGCGGCCCACGGGGTCGGTCGGCAGCAGCGCCGGCTCGGGGTGCACTTCGTCGAGGTATTCGATGATGGACATCGACTGCGAGAAGCGCTCGCCCTCGTCTTCGAGCAGCGGCACGAGCATGTCGGCCGAGATCGCCGAGAAGGGGCCGGTGCGGTGGTCGCCGCGCGCGATGTGCACGGGCACGTAGTCGTAATCGAGGCCCTTCAGCTGAAGGGCGATGCGCACGCGGAACGAGGCGGAGGAGCGGAAATAGTTATGCAGCTTCATGATTTCTCCGAGGATAGCGCCCTTGGATTTCACCTTCAGGAGCGTGGTGTGGCCGGGAGCACGCAGCGGAAATCGTGCAGCCGGGCTTCGGGGTTTTCTTGCTGCCAGGCATCGAGCAGATCGCGCGCCGCGGCTTCTTCGCGCGAGGCGATGCCCAGGCGCCACGGCCCGAGCGTACCGGGCGCCTCGTCGGCGCCGTGGTTGTGCCGGCCCTCGCCGAAGGGGCGGCCTTCGGAGCAGGCGCGGCAGAGCATCTCCATGCTGTCGGTCCAGTTCTCGGCGAAGCCATCGGCGGCCTTGAAGCGCTGCACCAGGGCCTCGATGTCCTCCGAGCTCACACCTTCCACCGAGACCTCGTAGGTTGCGTGCGCCGACGGCGCAATCAGTTCGAGCGCATCGAACACCGGCACCTCGCGCTCGCCGCGCAGCCGGTAGCCGTTGGGCGCGCCGTCGTGCAGCACCAGGTCGCCGTAGCGGTGACCGCAGGCTGGCGTGGGCACGTTGCGCAGGATGGCGCGCGCCGGGTCGATGCGGTCGGCCCAGACCACTTCGGTGCCCTCGTCGCCGTGCACGCGGATCGGCGTAAGGCCGACGAAATAGTCGACGGGACCTTCGCCTTCAGGGATGCCGATGCCGTACTGCCGCCACGCACGCCGCGCCGTGGGCCAGTCGCCCAGCGCGGTGGCCGCGATGCCCAGGTTCCACAGTGCGCCTTCGTTGCGCGGCTCGCACTGCACGGCGCGCTCGTTGGCCTGCAGCGAAGCGGCCCAGTCGCCGCGGTACTTGTGGATGAGCCCGGCGTTGTACCAGGGCGCCGCCCAGTAGGGATGGATGGCGCTGGCCTGCGCGTAGGCGGCCAGCGCGCCGTCCTGGTCGCCGGCATCGTCGCGTTCGCGACCGAGTTCGTTGAAGGCGGTGGCCTTGCCGGCTTTGCCGAGTCGGAGGGGCATGGTGAAACGAGGGGAGAAAAGAGGTCGGGGAAACGCGCGGAAGCGCCTATTGTGGGCCGCCGCAAAATCCCGAGTCCGGCGTGCCGGCAAGCCCGTGCCGCCTCTGGCACACTGCCGGTCTCCCCTCCCGTTTCGCTGAAAAAGGACACCTTTCCATGGCTTCCGAGTTTGTTTTTGCCCCGCCGGCCACCGTTTCCGTGCCGGTCGTCGGTCAGCCCGCCCGCTTTCCGGTGCACCGCATCTACTGCGTCGGCCGCAACTACGAAGATCACGCCAAGGAAATGGGTTTCACCGGCCGCGAGCCGCCCTTCTTCTTCATGAAGCCGGCCGATGCGCTGGTGACGGTCGATGCCGGCCAGACCGGCACCATGGCCTACCCCACGCTCACGAAGAACCTGCACCACGAGATCGAGCTCGTGGTGGCCATCGGCACCGGCGGCAAGAACATCAAGGCCACCGACGCCCACAAGCACATCTACGGCTACGCCGTCGGCCTGGACATGACGCGCCGCGACCTGCAGAACGACATGAAGAAGCAGGGCCGCCCCTGGGACATCGGCAAGAGCTTCGAGCAGAGCGCGCCCATTGGCCCGATCGTGCCCGTGGCACAGGCCGGCAATGCCGAGCAGGCCGAGATCTCGCTGCAGGTGAACGGCGAAGACCGCCAGCGCAGCACCGTGAGCAAGCTGATCTGGAACGTGGCCGAAACCATCGAGCACCTGTCGGCCGCCTGGGAGCTGCAACCCGGCGACCTGATCTTCACGGGCACGCCCGAGGGCGTCGCGGCCGTGGTGGCCGGCGACACGCTGGTGGGCCAGGTGGCCGGCCTGCCCGCGCTGACCGTGAAGATCGCCTGACGCCCGCGCGGTCCCGCTTCATGCTCCTTCGCGTACCCATCAAGCATTGCAAGAACTGCGGCACGGCGGTGGTCTACCGCGTGCCGGACGACGGCGACACCAAGCAGCGCGCGGTGTGCCCGGCCTGCCACACGATCCACTACGAGAACCCGCTGAACGTGGTCGGCACCATTCCCGTGCTGGGCGACAAGGTGCTGCTGTGCAAGCGCAACATCGAGCCGCGCTGGGGCAAGTGGACGCTGCCCGCGGGCTTCATGGAGCTCGAGGAAACCACCGCCGAGGGCGCGGCCCGCGAGACCGATGAAGAGGCCGGCGCCAACTTCGAAATGGAAGGCCTGTTCGCCGTGATCAGCGTGGTGCGCGTGGGCCAGGTCCACATGTTCTACCGCGCCCGCCTGCTCGACGACACCTTCGACCCGGGCCACGAAACCATCGAGGCGCGCCTCTTTTCCGAGGAAGAAATTCCCTGGGACGAGATCGCCTTTCGCACCGTGCGCCAGGCGCTCGAACACTTTTTCGAAGACCGCAAGCGCGGCAGCTTCGACCGCGTGCACGAACTCAGCATCGTTTGACGAATTTCTCCATGATCAAGACCCTTCGCGCCACCCTCCTCTGCGGCGCCAGCCTCGGCTTTGCACTCGCGGCCTCGGCGGCCAAGGCAGAAACGGTGGGCGAGGTCGACACGGCCTTCAAGCTCATCGGCCCCGACCACAAGATCGTGATCGAGGCCTACGACGACCCCAAGGTCAGCGGCGTGACCTGCTATGTCTCGCGCGCCAAGACCGGCGGCATCGCCGGTGCGTTCGGCGTGGCGGAAGACAAGGCCGAAGCCTCCATCGCCTGCCGCCAGGTCGGCCCGGTCAGCATCACGCAACCGCTGCCCAAGCGCGAAGAGGTCTACACCGAGCGTTTGTCGGTGCTCTTCAAGCGCCTGCGCGTGGTGCGCATGGTCGACCCCAAGCGCAACACGCTGGTCTACCTGACCTACTCCGACCTGCTGATCGACGGCTCGCCCAAGAACAGCATCACGGCCGTGCCGGTCGATCGCGGCACGCCGATTCCGCTCAAGTGAAGGGCTGCTGAAGGGCACGGCGCGCGAGTTTGCTAGCATCGTCCAGCCGGTCTGCGCAGCGGATTCGGCCGTCGACGGAACCCTCCGCAACGAATCCGTTCCAACAGCGTCATGCACCTTCAGACTTTTGTTTTACGTACCGCCGCCACGCTCCTCGTGGCTGGTGGCATTGCCGCCTGCACCACGCCCGGACCCGGGCCGCAGCAGCCTGTTCCGGGGCCCAGCGCCACGCCGCAGCCGCCGCGCCAGGCACTGTTCATCCGCCCCGCCGCGGGCACCACCGTGGGCCGCTTCGACGGCGTGCGCAACAAGGGCCTGGACATCGCGGGCAACCTCGGCGACCCCATCGTGGCCTCTGCCGACGGCCGCGTGGTCTACGTGGGGGGCGAGTTGCGCTCCTACGGCAACATGGTCATCGTGAAGCACAACGAGACCTTCCTCACGGCCTACGCGCACGCCAAGACCATCCTCGTGAAGGAAGGCACCGTGGTGCGCCAGGGGCAGAAGATCGCCGAAATGGGCAACAGCGAATCCGACCGCGTGAAGCTGCATTTCGAGATCCGCAAGAACGGCACCGCCGTCGATCCCGAGCCGTACCTCAACGGCCGTTTGCAGCAGTAAACGTAAAAGCCGTTACAGCAGGCTTTCGGGCACCAGCGGCGCCAGCAGCTCCAGCCGCCAGCGGGCCCAGAAATGGGTTTCGGGCTCGGTGTGCAGGATGGTGTCCGCTCCGTCGCCCGATGCCGGGCTCACCCACTCGATGCCGCCGCGCGGCCCCAGCTGCAGCTGGTAGGCGCCGTCCAGCCGCATGAAACCGATCAGGCTCGTGAGCTGCTGCGCGATCTGCGGGCTGAAGATGAAGAGGCCGATCTCGGTGTTGTGCAGCGCCGAGCGCGGGTCGAAGTTCATCGAGCCGACGAACACCACCTGCTGGTCGATCACGGCCGACTTGCCGTGCAGCCGCCCGCTGGCCGAACCGTAGATGCCGAAGCGCTTCGTCTGCTCCACGCGCTTGGGGCTCAGCTCGTACAGCTCCACGCCCAGGCGCAGCATCTGCGCGCGGTAGCGGCGGTAGCCGATGTGCACCAGCGATTCGTCGGTGGCCGCCAGCGAGTTGGTGACGATGGTGTAGCCCACGCCGTTGCCGCGCACGATCTGCATCGTCTCCATGCCGCCCCGCCCGGGGATCAGGTAGGGCGTGGTCAGCAGCACCCCGTGCTGCGCGCCGCGCAGGTAGCGCTGCACGTTGTAGAGCACGCTGTCGGCGGCCTGGTCGGCCGGCAGCCCGCGCCCTTCGTCGGTGGGCGCCAGTGCCTTGGCCGGTGCATCGGCGTAGGCCTCGGCGCGCGCCCAGCTCAGCGCGAGCTTGCCGGCGTTCAGGTCCTTGGCCAGCGGGTTGTTGCCGAGCAGGTCGGTCGATTCGAGCTCTTCGGGGTGCAGCGTTTCAGGCCCGGCCGTGAGCCGGTCGAAGCGCTCGCGCAGCGCCTGCGCCGACTCGCCGCCGCGCGGCACCAGCGACTCGATGGGGTACACGTAAGGGCTGTTCCAGTACATGTCGAACAGCGACGACAACCGCGGCACCACGGCACCGGCCACCAGCGTGTCGATGTCGATGAAGTTGGAGCCGCCGTCGCGCAGAAAGTACTCGTTGGCGATGTTGCGCCCGCCCATGACCGCCATCGTGTTGTCGACCACGAACAGCTTGTTGTGCATGCGGCGGTGCACGCGGTCGAAGTCCAGGATCGACCACGCCCAGCGCGTGCCGAAGCGCGAACGCCCGGCCGGGAACGGGTTGAACAGGCGCACCTCCACGTTCGGGTGCGAGGCAAAGCTGGTGAACAGCGGATCGGCGCCCGCCGTGTACAGGTCGTCCACCAAGAGCCGCACGCGCACGCCGCGATCGGCCGCATCGCGCAGCGTGCGCAGCAGGTAGCGGCCCGTCTCGTCGTTCTGCACGAGGTAGTACTGCACGTCGATGGAGCGCTGCGCGCGGCGCGCCAACTCGATGCGCGCGTGCAGCGAGAACTGCGGCATCGGCAGCAGGCGAAAGCCGCTGAGCGGTTCGCCCGGCGGCGCGGCGGCGCGTACCAATCGGCCCAGCGCGGTGTCCGCGCCATCGGTGATGGCGCTCGAGGGCTGGCGCACCACCTCGGTCGGCAGGCCGGCGCAACCGGCGAGCACGAGCATCGCCAGGCTGCACAGCAGCCAGGCGAACCACCGGGCGCGCGGCACGTCAGCCCGGGGTCGTGGGTTGCGCATGAATGACAGGGATTTGGGAGGGCAAGGGCACGGGAGCGAAGGTGAAAAAACGCCGCTGCCGCACGGCGCGATGCATGACCGCGCCCACGGGTGGCGGTTTCTACCATGCGCGGCGCCCGCGCGCTTTCAACGCCCCGTCGGTGCGTGTCAGTGCGCGCGCTCGGGCGACCACTGCCGCACGAAGTGCCCCGCGCGCACATTCGCGCGCGCCACGGCCGAGTCCCACGACAGCTGCTGCGTGATGACCAGGGCGCAGCGCGTGATGCCGTCCAGGCTCAGCGCCGCGATGCCGGCGTAAGTGCCCTTCGGCGTGCGCGTGAGTTCGAACCATCCCGTCCAGCCGCCTGGCAGGTGGAGATCGAGTCGAACCATGCCCATGATGAATTCATCATAGGTCTTTTGTTTT
>NZ_CALRZC010000149.1:0-21161 GCF_943372545.1 Variovorax sp. YR752
CATCCACCAGCTCACCGATCTGCCGCAGGACCTGAACCCGGCGCTCATGGCCGAGGCGGTGGTCCGCAATGCGCGCGTGCGCATCGAGGGCACGCGGCATCTCGTGGCGGCGGCGCTCGCGGCCGGTGCGACGCAGATGATTGCGCAAAGCATCGCCTGGGCCTATGCGCCCGGGCGGACGCCGCACACCGAAGACGATCCGCTCGACCTCGGGGCCGAAGGAGGTCGCCGCATCAGCATCGACGGTGTGGTGGCACTGGAGCGCAGCGTGCGCGGTGCCGTCGGCCTCACGGGCACGGTGCTGCGATACGGGCAGCTGTATGGCCCCGGCACGTCGAACGCGGCACCCAAGGGCGCGAGCCCGGTGCATGTCGAGGCTGCCGCCTGGGCCGCGGTGCTGGCGATGCGGCACGCACGCGGCGGCATCTTCAACATCGCGGAAGACAGCGCCGAGGTCAGCAGCGAGAAGGCCCAGCGTGAGCTGGGCTGGCACGCGGCGCTTCGGCGGTCGCAGGAGGTCGTGTCATGAAGGCCGCACGTTGGCATCGCACGCCGTCGATCGGCGCGGGCCTCGCAGGGTTGTCGCTGGTGCTCGCCGCCGGTTGGGCGCTGATGCCGCGCACCGGCCAGCAGGAGGCCGTGCAGTGGTTCGCCGATGTGTGCAGCTCGGTGGCGCGGCCCATGTTCGCGTCGGCACCGGTGCCCGCGGGCTCGGAAGCCACCGCGCGGCCGGCGACGCAGGTCAAGGTGCTGTCGTGCGAGGCGCTGCCGCATGTACCTGGCAAGTCGGTGACGACGGTGCTCGTCGACTTTCCGCCGCTGGCCTATTCGCCCGCGCACCGGCACCCGGGTTCGGTGACCGCGATCATTCTCGAAGGCACCATCCGCTCGCAACTGGGCGGCGGCCCCGTAGGCACCTTCAAGAGTGGTGAGACCTTCTTCGAGCCGCCCAACACCCTGCATGTGTTCGCGGAGAACCCCGACCCGGTGAAGCCCGCGAAGCTCATGGCGGTGTTCGTCACCGACACCAACTGCGGGCCGCTGCTGCTGCCGCCCTGATCGGCCCCGGGTCGCGGTAGGGCTCTGGTGGCTGCGCCGCCGTGCGCGATTAGAGTCCGGCGATGACCCTGACCTATGCCTACCTCGCTGTCGCGATCGTCGTCGAAGTGCTCGCGACCAGCTTTCTCAAGGCCTCGGACAGCTTCACCAGGCTCTGGCCCAGCGTGGCCACGGTGGTGGGTTACGCCGTGTCGTTCTACTTTCTCTCGCTCGCGCTGCGCGTGCTGCCCACCGGCATCGCCTACGCGATCTGGTCGGGCGTGGGCATCGTGCTGATCTCGGTGGTGAGCTGGCTCTGGTTCGGCCAGACGCTCGACGCGCCGGCCATCGTCGGGCTGGGACTGATCATCGCGGGCGTGGTGGTGGTCAACGTGTTCTCGAAGTCAGTGGGGCACTGACCTGGGGGTGACGCTCCGGCGCGCCGCATTGTTTCCGTTTCGGGAACGCCGTGGTTCTTTTTGCCGCGGGTTTTTACCTAGATCTCGCCCCACAATTCATCTCACGGACCGGCCCTCCAACTGATCCGGATGAACAGGCCCCGAGCGAGTTGGCCGCCCTTCCAAAAGAGGGACGGTGACCCACCCAAGACCGGTTCAACCCCTCCAAGTCAAACACTTGAACCACTGAACTGAATTGAAGAAGGAAACCGACATGACCGCCTCCAAGCTCCTCTCCGCCGTTGCTGTTGCCCTGATGGCCGTTGCCGGCGCCGCCCACGCTGAAACCTACGAAGGCGTGCATCGCCTGACCTCGGCCGCCAGCCGCGCCGATGTCGCCGCAGAAGCCGTGGTGGCCGCACGCAGCGCCAACCCCTACGCCACCGGCGCCGATGCAGGCCCCGCCCAGGTGTTCGTCTCGAGCGTGAGCCGCGACGCCGTCCGTGCCCAGGCCGTGGTGGCCGCTCGCAGCGAGAACCCCTACAGCGAAGCCGTGACCTCCCGCGTGGCCCCGGTGCTGGCCAGCAGCCTGGACCGCGCCTCGGTGCGTGCCGAAGCCCGCGCTGCCGCACGCGGTGACGCACTGCCGCTGTAATTGATGGGTATCAGGCGCGCGCACCTTGCCCCATGGCGAGGTGTCAGCAGACCAGCGAAAGAAAAACCGGCCTTGCGAAAGCAAGGGCCGGTTTTTTTACGAACGGGGCGAAGCCGTCGTCAGAAGCAGCGTTCTTCGATCGTGCCCACGCGGTCCGGATAGAAGGCCACGTAGTCCTTGATCGGTGCGACCGAGTCGTAGGGCGACTCGTAGGTCCATACCGCATTCACCGAGCGCTCGCCGCCGGCCGGAATGCTGTAGTAGGCGCACTCGCCCTTGTACGGGCAGTAGGTCGCGTGCGCGGTGCGCTCCAGCAGCGACATGCGCACGTCCTTGCGCGGGAGGTAATGCACCGTGCCGAAATGCGACTCGCGCAATGTCAGCGCCTCGCGCGAGCTGGCAATGACATGGCCTCCCACAGACACCACCACGCGCATCGGATTCGGCGTGATGGTGATCGCATGGTCGGGGCCCGGAATCTTGACGGTGCGTTCTGGCGTGGCGAACATGGACAAGCTCCTTCGGACGAATCGGCGGATGCGCATCTTGCTGCGTTGTCGCGACGATTTGAAGCGTTCCGCGAATCCACCTGCTCCCGGCGTGGTTAAAGGCCGTGGCGTTCGGAAACCAAAGTTTCAGATTCGCCAGTTTTGCGGTGTACCCCGAAGCCCGCGCGCCCCGGCGCGAGGTGTTCGCGCAGCGTGAGCGTCGGAATTTCGTAGTCGCCGCCGTTCTGCGGGCGGAACGGAATCGGGTCGGTGGTCCACAGCGTGTCGAGCCGTTCGCCCAGCTCGCCGGTGATGCGCTCATAGGCTGCGGCATCGACCTTGTCCGTGCGGTGCACCACGAAGGGCGGCAGCACGTCGAAGCCCGGGTAGTAGAGGATGCCGTGGTGAATGGGAAACAGCAGCTCGTCCATCGGCCCGTTGATGCCGCGCGGGGCGTAGTGCGAGGCCCAGCCGCCGGTCGTTACCACCAGCATCGCGCGCTTGCCGGCCAGCGTGCCTTCGCCGAAGCGGTCGCCCCAGTGTGTGTCGGAATGTTCGCCCACGCCGTAGGCGAAGCCATAGGCGTAGATGCGCTCGATCCAGCCCTTGAGGATGGCGGGCATCGAGTACCACCACAGCGGGAACTGCAGGATCACCGCGTCGGCCCACAGCAGCTTCTCCTGTTCGGCGGCGATGTCCGCGGTCTGCGTGCCGCCCTCGAAGGCATGCAGCGAATCGCGCACGGGGTCGAAGGGCGCGGCGGTGTCGCGCGCTGGAAAGTCGTCGGCGTCGAGCGCGGGCTTCCAGCGCATGGCGTACAGGTCGGACACGCGCACGGAGTGGCCGGCGCTCGTGAGGCGTTCGACCATGAAGCGATGGAGCGAGCCGTTCAGCGAGGCGGCTTCGGGATGGGCAAGTACCAGCAGGATGTTCACGGTGTCAGGGAGGTTGAGTGAAGATGTCCTCAGGTTAGGCAGTGGCGCGCTATATTGGAAATGAATAGTTTGAATGCCAGGTATCGCCATGAACAATTTCAGCCGCATCGACCTCAACCTGCTGGTCACGCTCGACACCTTGCTGGCCGAGCGCAACGTGACCCGTGCGGCCGAGCGCCTGAACCTCTCGCAGCCCTCGGTGAGCGTGCAGCTCGCCAAGCTGCGCGAGCTCTTCAACGACCCGCTGCTCGTGCCCGCGCAGCGCGGCATGCGGCCCACCGCGCGCGCCGACGAACTGCGCGAGCCGCTGCGCGAAGCCCTCGCATCGCTGGGCCGCGCGGTGGCGCCCAGCCAGCCTTTCGACCCCGCCCAGGCCACCACCACGTGGCGCGTGGCTGCAGCTGACTACGCCGAGTCGGCCATCCTTCTGCCCGCGCTGGCCGGCCTGCGCGCGGCCGCACCGAACACGCGGCTCGCCGTGGTCGAGGCCGTGCCCACGCGCATGGCGCGCCAGCTCGAGCAGGCGGAGATCGACCTGTTCTTTCACACCAGCGTGGGCGCGCCGCCCGGCCTGCACCGGCGCGTGCTGTTCCACGAGCGCTATGTGCTGGCCGGTCGGGCAGGGCACCCGCGCCTGAAGCGCCGGCCCACGCTCGCGCAGTTCTGTGCGCTGGAGCATGTGGTGGTGTCGCTGGGTGGCGGCGGTTTTGTCGGTCCCACCGACGAGGCGCTCGCGGCGCAGGGCCTCACGCGGCGCGTGGCGCTGTCGGTGCCGCATTTCCTGTTCATGATGTCCGTGCTCGCCAGCACCGACATGGTCGCGATGCTGCCCGAGCGCCTGGCGCGCGGCGCGCCGGGGCTGCGCGTGGTGGAGGCGCCGCTGGAGGTGCCGGGCTACGAGATGGCGATGCTGTGGCACGAGCGGCGGCACCGCGACCCGGGGCATCGGTGGCTGCGGGAGCAAATCGCCCAAAGCTTGTAGATGTCTTCGCAGGCGCGCCTGCCGGCGGGCGGGCAAGCGCTTGGAGCGGCAGGCCCCCGGGGCTTCTGCAGTCGGCCAGACGCCGCCCTTCGCGTGCGTCGGCTTTTCGGAATGACGAAGAGAACTTGCTGCCGCGGGCGTACAGTCGAACCGCAGCCCTGTCGGGGCTCTGCACGAATGGAGGTCGAAGATGGCCCAGCATGCAATTACCGCTGTTCACTTCAAGGACGGAAAGATGGACCTCGTCGCCATTCACCCGGTCGTGGAGAAAGAGTTCGGCTCGACAGAGTTCGCCCTTGGCACGGCACAGCGAATCAGCGTCGGCGAATGCGCCAAGCTCGTTGCTGCCGGCGAGGAGGTATGCCTTGCCCGGCGCACTGAAAGCCATGGCTGGGAAATCGTTTGCGACGTCAGACTCTTGCCGGGCGGAACCGAGCTCACTGGCGTCGACATTGCGGATCGTCCCAACGACGCCTTGCAGCACCTTCCTGCGTGGGACTAGATCACCGGGCGCTTGCGTCGGATGGCCCTTTGAAGGGCCGCTGGCAAGTCGCCGGCGATCGGTTCAACCGGCGACGCTCTTTGTGTGACGGAAGAAGTTCTCGGGGTCGTACTTGCGCTTGAGCGCCGCGAGTTTGTCCAGGTTGGGCCGGCCGTACGCGGCTTCGATGCGGTCCTGGCCCTCTTCCTCCGTCAGGAAGTTGATGTAGGCCCCGCCTGTCGAGCAGGCGCGCGTCGCTTCGAAGCAGTCTCGCGCCCACTTGACGTTGATGTCGTCGTCGCCCGACTGCTCCCAGGAGCCCGCGATGTTCAGCACATAGGCCGCGTCCCGGTTGCCCGCCGGCGAGTGCCCGGCAGGCAGCTCGCCCAGCGCCCCCTGGATCTGGAACAGGAGGATGGCCGAATGGGGCGATTGAATTCGCCCCGCATGCGCCACGGCGATGTCGATGGTCTGCTGATCGATGCCTGGCAGGTAGTGCGACTTCCAGTAGTAGCGCCGTCCCTTGGGCTGCGTGGCATCGAGCAGGCTCTGCATCTGTGTGTAGGGCCGGCGCGTCACGATGTCGGCCACGGGCTTGCCAAGCCCGCGCAGCGGCGCGAGCAGCGCTTCTCCCTCTTCGACCTTGCCGGAGTAGCAGACGAAGATGGCAACGATCGGCTTGCCGTGCACCTCCTTCGGGAGCCAGGGGGCCGGCGGCGCAATCCGCAGAACAGCCACGCTGGTCAGTTCGCGTGGTGCCCCTGCACTGAACTCGCGGTAGGCGTCGAGAACCTGCTTGGCGTCGTCGCCGCTCCATGCGATTGCGCCACCCAGGATTTCGGGGCCGACGGGAAAGAGCCGGTACTCGAAGGAGGTGACGATGCCGAAGTTGCCGCTGCCACCACGCAGCGCCCAGAACAGGTCCTCGTTCTCGTCCGCAGACGCACGCAGGACCTCGCCGCTGGCAGTCACGACCTCCATCGAGACCACGTTGTCGCAGGTCCAGCCGTGGCGGCGCGTGAGGTAGCCGAATCCGCCGCCGACGGTGAGGCCCGCGATCCCGGTGGCAGACACAAAACCGAGCACGGCCGCGAGCCCGTGCAGCTGTGTCTCGCGATCGACGTCGCCCAGCGTGCAGCCCGCTTGCGCGCGCGCCGTGCGGCGCGCCGGGTCGACCCAGACACCTCTGAGCAGCGACATGTCGATCATGAGTCCGCCCTCGCAGACCGCAAGCCCTGCGATGTTGTGGCCGCCACCGCGCACGGAACTCAGAAGCCCGTGCTGACGTGCGAACCGGACGGCCTGCACGACATCGACCGTCCCGGTGCAGCGCGCCACCAGGCCGGGGCGGCGATCGATCATCGCGTTCCAGACCTTGCGCGACTCCTCGTAGGCCGGGTCGTCCGCCGTCAGCACCTGGCCTTTGAACGTGGCCTTGAACGACTGCAGGATCTCCGGCGAAAGGTCCACGGTCCCGCCGTCCATGCGTGTGAGTTGGGTCGTCATGAGTCGTCTCCGTGATGAGTGATGAAGTCGGAGCCAGCTTGCGCGTGACCAGGTGCCGGAACAAGTCCAGAATCTGAAGCGTTGCTGCTCTGGAGACGAGGCGATGGAAAACACCTACGGTCAGTTCTGCACCGTCGCGAGAGGGGCCGAGGTGTTGTGCGAGCGATGGACGCCGCTGGTCGTGCGCGAGTTGCTGTGCGGCAGCAAGCGCTTCAACGACCTGCATCGCGGGGTACCGCGAATGTCCACCAGCCTGCTGGCGCAGCGGCTTCATCGCCTCGAGGAGTTCGGTGTCGTGCGCCGCAACACCGTCGGCAAGGTGTGGGAATACAGCCTTACCGAAGCCGGCGAGCAGCTTCGACCCATCGTCATGGCGCTGGGCCATTGGGGCGCGCAGTGGATCGGCAGCCGCCTGCGCGACGATGAACTGGATGCGGGCTTGCTCATGTGGGATATGCGCCGGTTCGCGTGCATTCCGGAGTTCCCGCCCAGACCCGTGATCATCCACTTCCAGCTGCGCGATGCACGGACGCGCGAGCGCACGTGGTGGCTCGTGGTGGAAGACGGCGTGGCCGATCTGTGCCGCGACGACCCGGGGCGCGAGCTGACGCTCGTGGTGGATGCCTCCGTGCGCGCCTTGACCGAAGTGTGGGTGGGCGACCGCACGCCTCAGCAGGCCTTGCAGTCGCGCGAGATCCGTGTCGATGGGGCGAGGTGCGACGCGCAAGACCTGTGGCGGTGGCTGGGCACCAGCGCATTCGCCTCGACGCGCCGCGCTGCGGGACGGATGCCACCGGGCGGCCAGTCGATGACGCCCTAGCTGCTCACGGCGAGCCGGCTACGCGGGCGCAAGGTCCTCGTGGATGCAAAGGAAGTTGCCTTCGGTGTCCTTGAACCACGCCGCTTTTTCCGAGCCGAGCACGCAGACGTGGTCGACGGTCTTCAGATCGGGAAAGTCGTAGTCCTCGAACACCACGCCCGCGCGCTGCAGCTTCTCGATGCTGGCGGCGATGTCCGGCACCTGGAAGCTGATCGCCGTGTGGTCGGCCTTCGTCCCTTCGGGTTTGGGGAACAGCGCCAGCGTGCTGCCGCCCACCGTGTAGACAAACTTTCCATCGGGCCGCAAACCACCGGCCTTCAGGCCCAGGCAGCCCTCGTAGAAGGCACGCGCGCGGTCCATGTCCTTCACCGGAAGCATGGTCGTGACAGACGAATCGGACAACATGGACAGTCCTTTCGCAGAACTCGGCGCAGCGGGTGCCGCTTGGCGGCGTTGCCTTGGCTGGCCGAGCGGTGGTCAGCTTACGCCTGCGGCGGGGGCGATGCCAGCGCGGTGGGTAACCTGTTCGGTGATGCGTGGTCGTTTCGTCAGGTGTTCATGAAGCAGCGCGTCGTCGCCATCATCCGCACGTTCTTCGTCGTGTTGACCGATGGCGTGTGCAAGAGGCGCAGGTCCATCAGGAAGACGTCGCCTGCGCGCCCGGACATCTCGACGAGGCTCATGCCCAGTGGTTGAAGACTTCGCTCCAGGTCATCGGTCGTCTTCAGGACTTGCCGCAGCGCCGAAGCCGCAGGCCACCCCGGCGTACCGACGCGATGCGATCCGGCCAATGCCAGGGTCGCTCCGCCGCCGGGTGCCACATCGTCGATCAGGAAGAAGGCCTGGATTCCCGGCAGCGGGTCTTGCGGTTTCGTCGTCACGTCGACATGCCAGTTCAAGCCGTTGAAGGTCGAAGCGCCTTGAAGGGGTGGCGACAGCAGGAGCTGCGTGTCCTGGATGGCAGTCGGGGCGCGCCCGCCCAGTTGGGTGACGCAGTCGATCAGCTCCGGCGTCACCAGCGCTTCATGCACGCCGGGCACCTTGGCGAGCGTCGACAGCTTGCCGATCTGCTGGAAGAGCGGGAGTTTTTGCAGTGAGCTCGACAGGCTCTTTCCGCCGGGCAACGCTTTCAGGCGCTTGATCTCATCCAGCAGCTTCTGCCGGATGCCCGCGATCCGTTTCTGCGGATGGAAGCCTTCCAGCCGCACGTAGCCTTTGTCGATGAAGAAGTCGGCGTGAGAGGGTTTCATTGCGTGAAGCTGCTGCGCGGTCCGTCCATGAACATCGCACGGCGTGAAAGCAAGAATACAAGAGCGACCGGACATGGCGGGCATGGCTAACATCGGCCGAAAGCAGATCAAGGAGGACGCGGGATGACGATGGTTGCAGAGAATTTGCGGGTGGCGACGCTATATGAGTTGGGGGCGCCCGTGCCCGAAAGCAGTCGTCACGATGCCGCGCGTCGGGTCGGTTGCGCACGAAGCCCGGTGCTTCACTGATTCCCTGCGTTTCCATGCACAAGACCTCCCGGCTGATCTCCCGCACTACGCTGTGCGGAACGCTCCAACGCATCGCCCTTGTGGCCAGTCTCGTGATCAACATGCCCGCACATCCGGCCGAAGCCGAACCCACGCGTGACACGACCTTCGCGCAAGCGCAGATCCGGTTCTTCGATGCCGTGGAGCGCGGTCGCGTCCGCGAGGTCGAGGTTTTTCTTGCGCAGGGTTTCGGTGTCAACGATGTGCAACGCTACGGCTTCAACCTCGGCGACTCTCCGCTGATGAAGGCCGCGCAGCAGGGCAACGCGCAGATGGTGAAGTTCCTGTTGCGTCACCACGCCGATGTGAACTTCCGCAATGCGAACGACGGCGAGACGGCGCTGTTTCGCGCGGCCAAGTTCGCGGGCTCCGGCGGCATCAGCGACACGCACGCCATCGACCATCGCCAGACGCTGGCGCTGCTGTTGAAGGCGGGCGCGAATCCGGACACACCCGATCGCAACGGTGGCCTTCCGCTGTTCTTCGCGCGCACGACCTGGGTCATCCGGGCATTGCTGGCCGCGGGTGCCGACCCCAACGCTGCGACCACGAACCCGCCGCTGATCGAGCATGCGCACGACCCGGCGCGCGTGCGGCTGTTGCTGGCCGCCGGCGCCCGTCCTGATGTGCGCGATGCGCACGGTGTGTCGGCGCTGGCGACTGCAGCAGGGAAGGGCAGCCTGGAAAGCGTTCGGCAACTGCTGGCGGTCATGTCTTCGGACGCGGTGCGTGGCACGGATGCAGACGGGCACAACGCGCTTGATGCGGCGGCCGAGGGCGGCGATGCGAGGATCGTTCGACTTCTTCTGGCGCAGGGCTTGCCGGCCACCGAGAGCGCTGTGCGTAGCGCTGCAGCGCAGGGGCATCTGCAGGCGGCGCGTCTGCTGCACCGGGCCATGGGCCAGCCGCCGTGGTCATCCCTCGAAGCGGATGCATCGGTCGAGGCGCGGGTCTACTTGCTGATCCTTCAGCAGAAGCCTCACGAGGCCCTGGCCGCCTATCGCGCCTTCGAGACCGTCGCGTGTGGACGCATGACGCCGTTGGCGTCTGCGGTGGATGCCGGCAACGCAGAGGCGGTGCGGGCCTTGCTGGCTTTGGGCGTCGACGTGAACTACCAGACCCCGGCGCCAACGCGCAGCGAACTGGTGCCGCAGCCGCACACATCGTCGGGGTTGCCTCGCCTGATTCATGTGCTGCCGCCTCCTTGCGACGACGCTTCGCCCGCGCCGAGGGCCGGGGTGGCGACTGCGCCGCAGGCCACGCCGCACGTTGGCACGTTGCCGCACGTCACCGGAAGCTTCCTGCCGGCGGCCGGGTTCTGGATGGGCAGCGCCTTGATGCGCGCGGTGGAGCGCGACAACTTCGAGATCGCGCGGCTGCTGATTGCCGCCGGTGCCGATCCGACGCTGCGAAGCAACTACCCACCGCACGCATCGGCGCAGGCGTGGCTGAAAGCACGACCGCCATCGCACGGCGGGTCGCTGGTCGCGTGGAAGAAATTGCTGAAGCGCTGAGCCGACCCTGCACAAGCTGCAAGCCGCATTCTTGAGGAACACGGCCTGCCGCACTGTGGCCCGAAGCAGTCTCTAGTACAGGTAGGCCGCCCCGCGGTTGGCGGCGCTGTTGTCCGCCTGATCGCCACCGATGCCACTCGCCGCGCTGGCTTCTCCCGTCGCTCCCACCGCGATCGTCCGGCCGTCCGCCGTGATGTCGAGCACGTCGCCGAACAAATCGCCGCTCCCGGTATTGGGTGCTTTCAGGTACCGCGCATGGGCGAACTGCGTGCCTGCCAGTCGGTACAGGTGAACAGCGCCGGCCGTCAGGGCCGCACCCTGCGTCGTGTCGGCATCGACGCCCGTTCCACTGCTCGAGTCGCCGCGCGCGGCAATCGCCAGAGAGGTACCGTCCGGCGTGAGCGCCAGGCCGAAGCCACCGAAAGTGCTATTCAGCGTGGGCTGCGGTGCCGGGATCGTCTGGGCGAGGGTGTAGGTGCCCGCCGTGCGCCGGAACACATGGGCGACGCCCGCGCGAATCACGCCGCCGACCGACGTGTTGCGCACGCCGATGACCACCGTGTTGCCGTCGCCCGAGATGGCGGTGGAGGCGCCGAACAGATCGTTGACGGTGGGCACCGGTGCTTTCAGGTAGGCACGTTTGGTCCATGTGCCCGAGCCCGTGTCGTAGCCATAGACGAATGCGGCACCGGCGTTGGATTTGCTGGTGTCGGTTTCATCGGTGAGCGAGCCGCTGTTGTCGTACTGCGCGCCCACCACGATCGTGCTGCCATCGGCCGAGATCTTGGCCTGCACGCCGAACAGCCCACCTTGCTGCGGATGGTCGGGTTCGATGGTCACTTCTCGCGCCCAGGCGCCGCCTGTCTTGCGGTACACGTGAAAGCTTCCGCCACCGCGCGCGCTCATGAATTCTCCGACCACTGCCACCGTGCCGTCCCGGGAGATACCAAGGAATGCGCCGAAGTTGCCGACGACACGAGGCACAGGCGGATCCCACGTGTCGGCCAGCGTCCAGACCGAGGGCGTTTTCGAAAACACCTGTACCTGCCCCTGGTCGCCAAGCGCACCGTCGACCCCGAACATGCCCACCAGCACGGTGCCGTCTTCTGCGATGGCGGGGCGGGGAAAGCTCGCGCGCTCGAAGCTCAGCGATTGCACCCACTGCCATTGGCCCGCGCTGCGCGTGAACAGGTCCACGCTGCTCGCAGCGCCAACCGCCATGACGCTGCCGTCGGGGGACAGGCCAATGCCCTGGCCGAAGGCGCGGGTGTCGGTGGCCGCCGGCTTGAAATAGCCGATGGCCCGGGTGGCATCCGCCGTCACCGGCAGCGACCACGGGCTGCAGCCATTGGCATTGCAGGCCTGCAGGGCATAGCGCCAGTCGGTGGGCGGCTGGGTCAGTGCGAGCTCTTGGAGCGCATAGGTGGTGCTGCCGAGGTTGTTGGCCAGTACCGTGAAGCCGCCAGTCGCGCCCGGGTCTTCGCCCAGTCGGTAGTAGGTGGCGTTGGCGATGGCCGGCCAGCTGAACAGGAATGACTTGGGCGCATAGCCCACGGCCGGCGCGGCCGGAATCGGCGGCGGCTGCAGCGATGGGTCGGGGGTGCAGAGGGCCACCACCGAGGTGACGGCCGCGTTGACCGTGCCGCTGGCGCCGGAGAGCGCGCACAGCAGCCCAGGCGGTTGCGTGTGCACGGTCACGTCGTACGTCGCGCCTTCGGGCACGGCCTGCGCGAACGCGAAGTTGCCATCGGCCGTGAGGCTCAACGCGTCCGCGCCGTTGTTGTGCAGCACCAGCGTGCCGCCCGCCAGACCCGAGAGCGTGCCGCCCACCGTGTGCGTAATGGCTGCGCACGCCACGCGCACGTCGGTGACGTTGGCCGAGGCCGTGCCCTGGCCCGCGCTCACCGCACAGGTCTGGCCCTGCGGTTGCTGGGCGATGCTCACTGCGTAGGGATTGCCGGCCGTCACTGGGTCGGCGAAGCTGAAAGCGCCGTCGGCCTGGAGCGTGAGATCGCCGTTGCCGTTGTTGCGCAGCACCAGGGTGCCGTTCAGGCCCGTGACGCTGCCGCCAATGGTGTAGCTCGCGGCCGGCACCTCGGGCTGCGTGGGCTGTTGAGGTTGTGCAGGCTGTTCAGGTTGCGCCGTCTGTGCAGGCTGCAGAGGCGGCCAAGCGATGCCGCCGCCTCCGTCGCTTCCCCCTCCACCGCATGCCGCCAGCATCAGTGCAGCCATCCACGCTGCATGCCTCGCAGCAAGCCGCTGCATCCCCTTCAGTTGAATCACACGCCCACCTCGTCTCGTTTGGTTACGAGATGCTACGCAGCGAGGCGGGTGCTGGAAATACCAGAAAACTGGTAGACGCCAGAAGGCGCGCGGCTTACAGCTTGGGTGTGTACTTCACCGTGAACAGCACGTTGCGCGGATCGCCATAGTTGTTGTTGCCGTTGGTCTCGTTGTAGGCCGGGATGTAGTAGCGCTTGTCGAAGATGTTGTTGATGTTGACGGCCAGCGCCACCTCCGGCGTCAGCTGGTAGGCCAGGCGCGCGCTCCACACGGCGAAGCCGGGCACCTTGTACGTGCGGTCGTAGCCCAGCGTGTGGCTCTGGATGCTGAAGCCGCCGCCCACGCTGAGCCGGCTCCAGTCGCCGGGCAGCTGGTAGTTGCTCCACACGCGCAGCATGTGCTTGGGCGTCCACTGGCTGAAGACCTGGCCCTTGTTGTCGGGGTCTTCGAGGAACTTGGTGGTGTTGTAGGTGTAGCCGGCAGTGAGCTGCAGCCGCGGCGCGACCTCGCCGCTGACCTCGGCTTCGAAGCCCTGGCTGCGCACCTTGCCCGACGACTTGGAGCAGTACCAGCCGTCGCAGGCAAAGCCGCCGTCGCGGTCGGTCACGGCGCGGTTGGTGTGGTCGTAGCGGAACACGGCCAGTGAGGTGTTCAGGCGGCCGTCCATCAGCTCGCCCTTCAGGCCCACCTCGTAGTTGCTGCCGATGATCGGCTTGAGCCCTTCGCCCGAGACGGTGCGCTCGGTCTGCGGCTCGAACACGTCGGTGTAGCTTGCGTAGGCCGACCATTGCTTGTTGAGCGCAAACACGAGGCCGACATACGGCGTCACTTCGGCCGACGTGCTGACGGTGCTCCTGATGTCTGCGGTCTGGCTCGAATAGAGGTAGTCGTACCAGCTCAGCCGTGCGCCGACGATGGTCGTGAGCGGTTCGGCCAGCTTGGCCCGCCAGCTGCCGTAGATGCCCTTTTGCCGCACGTCGTACTGCGTGTGGCTCTTCGTGCCGCCGGCGGCCAGGATGGTGTCGTAGTTCTGCGCGGGGCGGTTGTGGTCGATGGCGAAGATGTTGCCGCCGCCGCTGAACCGGCGCGCATACCGGTCGGTCGACAAGAACTTCGAGTAGTTGGCGCCAATGGTCACGTCGTGTTCCATCGACAGTGCGTCGAAGCGTCCGCGCAGGTAGACGTCGAAGCCCTGCTTGCGCGAATCGAAGCGGGTGTCCCAGTCGGCGAAGTCCAGGCCGCTGCCGTCGGCCGCCACGTCGCCGTGCATGCGCTGATGCTGCGAGCTGTTCTTTTCGTTCATGCCGAGCGCAGAGAACTTCAGCTTCCACTGGTCGTTGAAGCGGTGCTCGGCGTCGACATACACCGCGGCCTGCTCGACGTCGCTGTGGTTCCACAAGGCGCCGGTGAACACGGAGCGCGGCAGGCCGATGTCGACACCGTCCGGATAGCGCGGAAAACCGCGCAGCATCGGGCGTCCCTTGCCGTGCGAGTGGCTCACGCCGAAGCCGACGGTGGTGTCGGGCGAAATGTCGTAGTCGATGGCGCCATAGAGCGAGCGCGTCTTGCTCCACACGTAGTCGGTGAAAGAGTGGCTGCGGTTCTCGTCGACCACCACGCGACCGCGCAGCGTGCCCTCGGCATTGAGCGGGCCGCCTGCGTCGAGCTGCGCGCCGTAGTGGTCCCACGAGCCCGCCTTGCCGGTGAGCGTGAGCGTCTTCTCGGGCTGGCCGCGCTTGCGCACGAGGTTGATCGCGCCGCCGGGGCTGCCCGTGCCCTGCAGCAGGCCCGAGGCGCCGCGCAGCACTTCCACGCGGTCGAAGAACACGGTGTCTTCGGTGGCCCAGTTGCCGAGCGAATACATGTTGCGCGGCACGGGCACGCCGTCGTACTGCCAGGCGTCGATCTGGAAGCCGCGCGACGTGAGGATCATGCCCGGCCCCACGCCCTTGACGCCCACCACGCCCGTGACGTTGTTGACGGCGTCGCGCAGGTCGACCAAGCCCTGGTCGTCCATGCGCTGGCGCGTGATCACGCTGACCGATTGGGGGATGTCCTTGAGTGCCTGCTCGCCCTTGCCGATGGTCAGTGCGCGCGCCGTGTACGAGCGCGTGCCTTCGGTGGTGGCGCTGCGCTCGGCCTCGGCCGTGACGGTGACCGGTGCGAGCGTCGTGCTGCCGTCCGCGCCGCTATCCGATGGGCCGCCGATGCTCGAGCGACGCAGCGCATACGAGCCGCCCGCGCCACCCGCCGCCTCGAGGCCCGAGCTCGCCAGCAGCCGCGCGAAACCTTCGCCCACAGCGTGCGGGCCCTGCAGGCCGGGCGACCGCTTGCCCTGCGCGAGCGCAGGCGGAATCGTGATGCTCACGCCCGCAGAGGCGGCGAAGCTCGACAGCGCCTCGTCGAGCGGGCCGGGTGCGATGTTGTAGGCCTTGCGTGCTTCGGCCTGCGTGGCGGGTGCATTGGGCACGCCCGGCGTCTGCGCGGCGACCGTCCCGGTGGCGGCGCACGCCATGGCGAACAGCGCGCCATGCACTGCGAGCGACAGCGCACGCAACGAGACGGCGTCGGAATCAAGGGGGGACGGTCGGCGACGGGCCATGGGTTTCTCTCTCTCCTGCAAGGGGTGTGAAGTTGCTGTTCCTCAAGGCTTCACACGCGAGGAAAGAAAAGGGGACAGGCCGCGACAGAAAAAATCGCGACGGCCGAAATCGCCGGCACCACCCGATGCCTCAACCGCCCGGCGCGACCACCGTGACCCAGTAGCGCGTGCGAAAGAGCACATCCACCGGCAAGGCCTGCGGCAGACTGTCGAGCACCGGGCCCGTGTCGCGCAGCTGGAAGACGCCCGATACGCGCAGGTCGGCCACGGCCGGATCGCAGCGCAGCACGCCGGGCCGGTAGCGTCCCAGCTCGGCGAGAAAGTCGTGCAGCCGCATGTTCCTGGCGCGCAAGACACCGCGCGACCAATCGTCGGCATCGGCGTCTGCCGCCGTGATCTCGCCGACCGCCTTCGCGGAGAACATGGTCTGCTCGCCGGCACGCACCACCGCGGTCAGGCTGCGCGCACCGTCGGGGCGAACCTCGACCGCGCCGTCGAGCACCGTCACGTGGCTGCGATTGCCTTCATGCTGCCGGACCACGAAGCGCGTGCCCAGCGCACGCAGCCGTCCCTGCGCGGTCTCGACCATGAAGGGGCGATAGCCGGGGTCGGAGGAGGGCACCGCATCGGGCGCCGTCTCGATGAGTATTTCGCCCGCGTGCAGCCGCACCAATCGCTGCGTCGCGCCGTAGGCCACGTCGACGGCGGTCGCGGTGTTGAGCTGGATGCGTGTGCCGTCGGCCAGGCGCAACTCGCGGCGCTCGCCCGTGGCGGTGCGGTGGTCGGCCAGCCATTCGCGCGCCGGCGACGCACGCCACGCCAGCCATCCGGCGGGCGCCGCGGTCAGCAGCACGGCGAGTGCCTTGGCGGCCGCGCGCCGGTCGCTTCGCACCGTGCGGCCCAGCACCGGCATCGACAGCGCGCCCGGCAGCCTGCCGAACTTGCCGCTCACCTGCTCGGCGCGCTGCCAGGCCGCTTCGTGCGCGGGGTCGGCCGCGCGCCAGCGCGTCCATCGCGTGCGATCGGCCGCCGTGGCCTCGCCTGATTGCATCAGGAAGAACCATTGCGCCGCCTGGAGGGCGACCGCCTTGTCGACCACGACCGTCATCGTGCGCTGCACCGTCACGCGACCAGCAGGATGCAGCGGGCCATGGCCTCGGCCATGTAGCGCTTGACCGTGCGCTCGCTCACGCCCAGCTTCGTAGCGATGTCGGCATAGCCCAGCCCTTCGAGCTGCGCCATCAGGAAGGCTTGGCGCACCGGGGGCGCCAGGCCGTCGAGCATCGCGTCGATTTCTTGCAGGGTTTCGAGAATGATCGCCTGCTGCTCGGGCGAGGGCGCCAGCGGCTCGGGCAACGCGCTCAACGCATCGAGGTAGGCTTGCTCCAGCGAACGCCGGCGGTACAGGTTGGCCAGCAGCCGCTTGGCAACCACCGTCAGATAGGCGCGCGGCTCGCGCAATTGCCAGTCGCACTGCTTCTCGGGCGTGTGGTCTGGCGCGGTGAGGATGCGCAGGAAGGTGTCTTGTGCCAGGTCTGCGGCGTCAAAGGCATTGCCGAGCTTCCTGCGCAACCAGCCCTGCAACCACCCGTGGTGCTCGCTATAGAGCGTGTGGATGTGCGGGTGCAGAGCGGGATCGGCGGCCATGACGAACGTAGTGCGGTGGCCAAGCCATCCAAATAAGAATTATTCTCATTGTATGACGACTGTGCACCTATGGCTACGTTCGGGGCTGCTGCACCAGTTGAAGCTCGTTGCCGGCGGGGTCGCGAAATGTGGCGAGGATGCCGCCCCATGACTGCGGCTCGGGGAGGCCGCTGAAGGCGACGCCGAGTGACGAGAGTTCGGTGTACTTCGACTGGATGTCTTCGACGTCGAAAGACAGGCCTGTGAAGCGGCCTACCAGGGCCTGGTCTTCTGCCGGGGCATCTTCTTCGACACGCTCGACCACCAAGCTCATCGGACCTGCGCCGAACACGCAGAAGCCCTGTTCGCGTCCGTCGGCCTTCAGGGGCAGGCCGAGGATCTCTTCATAGAAGCGGGCGGCGAGGGCGAGGTCCTGGACGAAGATGCGGGCGGTGTGAAGCTGCATGGCGTCTCCTGGGTGAGGGTGAGGTGCATGCTAGGCGGGGGCTTTGGCCGGAACAAGAGGCCGTGCTGTTCAGTGAAGGGCGCTCGCAAGGCGCTCGAAGTGGCGCTGGTAGACATTCGCGTAGTTGTTGCCGACCTGGCAGCACGTGATGTCTCGGTAGCTCACCAGGGATGGGCTGCCTGCCCAGTTGCCGGCCCCCGTGAAATGCTCGATTTGCAGCGAATCGCCTTCGATCTGAACAATCCGCCCGATCAAGAACTCGTTGAGTTCGCCAGCCTCGCATTCCACGATCATCAGCGCGTGACGCAAGCTCAGCTGCGCAATCAACGTGCGCCAACTGCGCACGTCGAACTCGAATTCAAAGGGAACCTGCGTTCCCAAGCCTTCCTCGAAGAGCAGCTGCTTCTGAAGGCTGTTGGTGGCCGTCAATTCCACCTGCGTGATGTCCCTGGTTCTGAGTGCCATCAGGCCGTCCAGTCGGAAGTCGTAGACGTACTGAATCAGGACCAGTTCTGACGAGACCGCCAACACGAAGCCTTGGATTTGTGAATCGTCGATGCCTGTCCGGTAGATCGAGACGAGATCACGATCCTCCAAATGCTGTTCGAGCTGCTGCTTCTGGGGTGTCATCGAGGAGCGGTCGGGCCCGTGCTACTTCTTCGCAAGAAACGCGGCCACCAAGGCATTCGCATGCCCGTGACCCATCTGGTGCTGGGTCTTGAGCTGGCTCACAAGCTCCATGTGCTTCAGTGGGCCTGCAGCCTGAAGAATGTCCATCCAATGCGAAATCGGCTGGCCGTAGTTCTTCTCGATGGAGGGGAAGTACGAGGCGGGTCCTTTTACCTTGGCGGTCTCGGTCATGAGCGGCTCTTTCTTAGGTTGAGAGTGCGGTTCGTGCAAGGCCTGAAGGCCGGTTGCTGAAGCGGCATCGACGTGATCGGTGCTGGCCGGATTCTTACCTATCCATGTCGCCAGGCATTGCCATGCGCCACGAGGACAGGCGATGTCACCTTACTGTTGCCAGCTCCTGTTGCTGGCATTGGGCTGGATCAGGTCCCACATGTTCCCGTACAGGTCCTTGAACACAGCCACGATCCCATGTGGCTGTTCCTCAGGAGGGCGAACGAACTCCACGCCCGCCGCCTTGTACTTCTCATAGTCTCGCCACAAGTCGTCCGTGTACAGGAACAGGAACACGCGGCCCCCGGCCTGATCCCCGACGGCGCGTTGCTGTTCTGGCGTTGACGCTTGCGCCAGGAGAAGGCTCGCCCCTGATCCGCCCTGAGGCCTGACCACGACCCATCGCTTTCCTTGCGCAGGCACGGGCGTGTCTTCGATGAGTTCGAAGCCCAGTGTGCCGACGAAGAAGTCGAGCGCCTTGTCGTAGTCGAGGACCACCAGGGAGATGAGGCCGAGTGATTGATGCATGGGTTGCGATCGGAAAAAATCAGCGATGGTAAAGCGATGAATCGCTCATGCGGGCCCTTCGTCCACTTGCAAGCGGCATCGGCGTAAAGAGCCCGAGGTGGACGGTGACGCTCATGCAGCGCAGTCATCCAACGACTGCAAGAGGCTGGAGGAACTACCTCTCACCCCAAAACCCCCGTTTGAAAGGTTCGAAGTTCAAGGCGTCCAGCCGAGACACGCCCAACTCTTGCATTAGCGCGCAGTACACATCGATGACTCGATCCCGAGCGTCCTCCTCCACAGGGCCAAACGGGATGTGGTCCTTTGAGCCCAAGCCGTAGACGAAATCGATCTGCCCTCCCCAACAATCGTAGGTCAGGTAGAGCCATGCGTCGCTCCTTCTCAGGCCGAGTCTCTCTGCCATCGCAAACACGTCTTCCGCGCTTGGTGATTTGCCTAGAAATTCGGGCAACCGGACACCCGTTCCGATAAAGGGTTTCGAAATTTCTCGCCATGCAGCCCCTTCTGGAAGAGCCTCGGGGCACTCGATGCGCCGCACGACAAGAAATCCAGCGAATAGGTAGGTCATGAATTGTTCTCGGCTTCCCATCGCGCCATGCCATAGATAAAAGGGGCCCGATCCGACTGGGATCGCTCCTTGCCGAATTCTGCCCGCGGAAGCAAGCTAGCCAGTCGCAGGCTTGGTACCGACCAAGACAGGCTGATAGAACGCGGCGTCGAGTCGCTTCACACTCTCGAAGCCTGCCTTTCGCATCAGTTCGCAAAGACGGTCGACCGAGACCGCGTAGTACCTGGAGCGCATGACATGGGTCTTCACCAGGCCAGTGGCCAATTCGTCTTCGACGACGAAGAAGGAAAAGTCGTAGTGGTCGCCGTCGAAATCCCAAACCTGGAACAACACGTACCGCTTGCCGTCCTCGACCCGTGCGCCGTAGTGCTTGACCAGGTTCGTCCCACGCTCTTCTTTGTCGTAGTCCCTGACCGTGATGACGCATCCGCCGCCGGGGCGCAAGCACGCGAGGAACTGGCGCAACGCAAGCAACAGGTCTTCGTCGGTCAGCAGGTGAGGGACCGAGTTGTCGCACGAAATGACGAGGTCATATCCAGTGCCGTGGTCCTCGTGGGCCGTGCGCATGTCTCCGACGCTGAAGTCGATCGCCAAACCGCGAAGGTCCGCTTCGCGCCGCGCACGCTCGATTTCCTTGGCCGACAGGTCTGAGCCGACGACAGAGTAGCCCCGCCCGGCAAGCGCAAGCGTCTGGGTGCCGATGCCGCAGGAGACGTCAAGCACCGTGCGATGCCCAGGCCATTCTGATTGGATGACGCTGTCCAGCTGTTCGCCCTGCCGCCGGATGCTGTTGCTCCAGTCGGGGAACAACAGGTGATACAGCGGGGCGAGGTCGTCGTAGAAGTCCATGGGTTGACGTCGGGCTGCGAAGGGAATCGGCAGTTTAAGAGTGGTCGGCTCAGCGAAGGTCTGGTCCTTGGCGAATCGGGCCGGCCGGTGGCAGTCAACGCGCAGCGTTGGAGCAGCCGCGTGGCGCGCTGCAAGCAGCACAGTAGTTTGCGGCGGGCGTTCGAAGCGGTTTCCCGCATTCAGCGCAAGGTGGCCCATAGAGGCTCAGGCGATGGTGGTACAGAGCAAGAGGATTGGTTTCTTTGAAACCACTGATGCGCTCATAAGTTGCTAGCGCTCGCTCGCCAACGTCCGCCTGTGCCTGACGTAAATCAGCCCCTGTTTTCTCGCGATATTCCCTGATCTGCTCCATGAAGCTCGTAGGGAAGACCAGTTGATATTCCTCCTCCGTGAGAATCGGCAGATCGATCTTGCATCGCCAGCAATACATGGTGGTGGCCACTCTTTCTAGCTCCTTTCTATGTGAAACGCGATGGCCTGCGCTGTCGCGCTCATCAACTCTTGCGTACGGCTAGTTGCCGCTAAACGCTTTGCAAGCTCCAATAGATTTCGGTTTCGGGAGTGCACACGAAACCTTCCAGGGTGGGGTGTCGGGCAAGGCGTTCGACGTTAGATCTGGATGAGCAAAAAATCGTTAAGTGGCTGTCCCAATGGACAGTCCAGAGGTTGGCCTTGTCTGGGGTGAACACACTTCCGCTCGTGAGCGCGACCTTGGCGCTTGCTGGTTTTAGATCGTCGATCCAGCAGAGCTTGCGTTCAGTGCAGAACTCGTCACCCACCCAAAGCCATTCCTGCGCGAGCGACTGTATGAACGACAGGACCGGATCCTGAATCAACTCTGGAAAAAGACCTTCAACAGGAGCAAGCAATCTGTGCTGGCTCAGCGAATTCGCTAGTACGTCGGCAAGTTCCTCGTCGGCAAAGTCCTTTCTCAGGCCGCCGATCATTGTCCTCAGTGCCACATCGATTGACGCGATCGAAGGA
>NZ_CALRZC010000150.1:0-21044 GCF_943372545.1 Variovorax sp. YR752
CACGTCGAGCTGGTCGAGCGAGCCGTCGACGAAGGCCAGCCAGCGCGGCTGCGATTCGTCGATGACGCTGATCTCGATGCGCTCGGTCAGCGGCAGCCGCCGGCCGGCGAGCTGCGCGCCGATCTGCTGCGCGAACGTGTCGTCGGCCGCCGGCTCGGCTTCGAAGCGGCGCTCCCGGTAGGCCGGATTGCGCACGAGTTCGATGCGCGAGGCGCGCCGCCACGACGCCAGCCGGTACGGCCCGGTGCCCACCGGGTGCGCGGCGACGTCGGCGCCGTAGGCCTCGACCACCTCGCGCGCCATCGCGCCGGTGGTGCCGTTCTGCGCGAACAGCCAGGCCAGGCGCGGCCCCGGTCGGGCCAGGCGCACGCGGAAGGTGTAGCGGTCGATCGCCCGGATGCCCTCGACCTCGCGGTCGTAGTCGAACGGCGCCTTGGCCTTGATCGCACGCTCGCGCAGTTCGCTCAGGCCGAGCAGCCCGGCGTTCTCGAACAGGTAGAGGTTCTCGCTGTTGTTGCGCGGGTCGTAGAAGCGCTTGACCGTGTAGACGTAGTCCTGCGCGACCAGCTCGCGCTTCGCGCCCTTGAAGGCCGGGTCGTCGGCGAAGAAGATGCCGGGGCGGATGCGGAAGGTGAAGCTGCGGAAGTCGTCGGCCACCTCGGGCAGCGCCGTCGCGGTCAGCGCCCGCAGCTTGACCGGCCGCGCCAGGTAGTCGTAGCCCAGCGGCGCCTCGAAGATGCAGGAGACGACACGGTTGGAGTTCTCGTCGCCGATGGCCATCGGGTCGAAGCCGGTCTCGGCGGCGCGGAAGGCGACGCGCAAGGTGTCGGCCGGGGCGTCGCGCCAGGCCGGTGCAGCCGGCAGCGCGAGCATCGCCGCCGAGGCGCCGAGCCAGTCGCGCCGCTTCATCGGCTCAGCGGCGCGGCGGCTGGCGCGCCGTGTCGATGTCGATGTACTGCCAGAACTGGCTACCGTACAGCGGCCGTCGGAAGCCCAGCACCCAGGGCTGGGTGAGATCGGTGACGATGCGGTGCACCTTGTACTTCATCGGTACCAGCGCAGTCACGATGGCCTGCGTCTCGCGCAGCAGCGCGAGCCGCTCGGGGCCGTCGGGCAGGCCGTCCATCTGGCGGTAGATCTCGTCGAAGCGGGCGTTCCTGAATCGCGGCAGGTTCTGCCCGCCCGAGGCCGGGCCGTAGAGGATGCCCAGGCCGTCCTGCACATCGGGGTTGGCCGCCGAATAGCCGAGCTGCCACATCATCAGCTGCCCGGCACGCGCCTTCTTGAGCTGCTCGGGCCACTGCGCCTTGTCGATGACCAGGCGCAGGCCGAGGGCGTCCATGTTCTTCTTCCACAGCTCGTCGAAGGGGCGCGAGCTCTCGTCCGGCGTCGAGGCATGGCGCAGCTCGAGCGGCGCCCCGTCGGGCCGCTCGCGCCAGCCGTCGCCGTCGCGGTCGGTGTAGCCGTACAGGTCGAGCAGCGCCTTGGCACGCGCCAGGTCGTAGTCGCTGTTCTCGGTCTTGTAGGCCGGGTCGTAGCCCCAGGTGCCGGGCGCGACCACCGACTGCGCAGGAATGGCCTGGCCGCGCCAGATGGTGACGATCTCGCGCTCGGTGTTCGTCGCCAGGCTGATGGCACGGCGCAGCGCCACCTTCTCCGGCGCGCTGCCGCCGACCAGCGGATCTTCCATGTTGAAGTAGAACAGCGTGCGATCGGGGTTGAGCACGCGGTGCAGCCCGACGCCGCGCTTGGCCAGGTTGGGCGCCAGCTTGCCGTTGGGCGCCGCGAGGTTGGCGAACTCCGACGGCAGCGCGAGCAGGTCGAACTGCTCGTTCAGGAACGCCAGCCAGCGCGGCTGCTGCACCTCGATGATGCTGATCTCGACGCGGTCGATCATCGGCAGCCTGCGGCCCTTGAAGCGGGCGAGGATCGCCTGGCCTTCGGCGTCGTCCGCGGCGGGTTGCGCGTCGTAGCGCAGCTCGCGGAAGTTCGGGTTGCGCTCCAGCACGATCTGCGAGCTGCGCCGCCACTGGGCCAGGCGGAACGGCCCGGTGCCCACCGGGTGCTCCATCGTCTTGCCGGGATAGCCCTCGATCACCTCGCGCGCCACCGCGCCGAACAGGTCGCCGGCGGCCAGCGTGTAGATGAAGCGCGGGCGGGGCTCCTTCAGCCTGAACTGCACCGTGTAGCGGTCCAGCGCGCGCAGCCCCTCGACTTCGCGGTCGTAGTCGAACTTGCCCGTCTTCAGCGCCTGCTCGCGCAGCTCGTCCAGCCCGAGCATGCCCTGCTCGGCCAGGCCGGAGTAGACCGGGCTCTTGTTCTCCGGGTCGAAGATGCGCTTGTAGGAGTAGACGATGTCCTGCGCCACCAGCTCGCGCTTCACGCCCTTGAACACCGGGTCGTCGGCGAAGTGGATGCCGGGCTTCAGGCGCACGGTCCAGGTACGGAAGTCGCTCGAGTGCTCGGGCATGCCGTCGGCCACGTTCGGCCGGACCAGGAACGGGCGCGCCAGCGCGTCGAAGTTGTACAGGCCGTCGAAGATGTGCGCGGTGACGTAACGCGAATAGAGATCGTTGATGCGCGCCGGGTCGAAGCCCGTCTCCGCGGCCGGAAACGAGTAGCGGAACACCTTCGGCGAAGCTGCCGCGCCGCCCTGCGCCTGCGCCGCCATGGCCAGCGCCGCGCACAGCAACGCGGCACCAAGCTGCGCGCGCCGCATCACGGCGCCTCCTGCGCGCGGATCGCCGGGTCGACGTCGAGGAACTTGAAGAACTCGCGCACGAAGGGGTTGCGCCGGAAGCCGATCACCCAGGGCTGCATCAGGTCGGTGGCCATGCGGTGGCCGCTGAGCTTGTAGGGCACGTAGGCCACCATCAGCTTGCTCGCTTCCTGCATCACCTTCTGTCGCTCGGGTCCGTCGGGCATCTCCTGCTGCTGCCGGTACAGCGCATTGAAGGCCGGCAGGTCGAAGCGCGCATGGTTGGCGCCACCCTTGTTCGGGCCGTAGGCCAGCGCGAGGAAGGTATCGCCGTCGGGCGTGGTCGCCGACCAGGCCACGCCCCACATCATCAGCTTGCCGGCGCGCGAGGCCTTCAGGTTCTCCGGCCACTTGGCGACCTTGAAGACGATGCGCAGGCCGACCGCCTTCATGCCCTTCTCCCACAGCTCGGCGAGCTGCCGGCTCTGCTGGTCGGGCTGGGTGGCGTACTCCAGCACCAGTGGCGAGCCGTCGGGCATCTCGCGCCAGCCGTCGCCGTCGCCGTCGCGGTAGCCGTACAGGTCGAGCAGCGCACGCGCCCGCGCCGGGTCGTGGTCGCTCATCGTCGTCTTCAGCGACGGGTCGTAGCCGAAGGCCAGCGGCGCGATCGCCGTCTGCGCCGGAATCGCCTGGCTCTTGCGCACCAGGCGGATCTCCTGGTCGACGTCGTAGGCCAGCGCGATGGCGCGGCGCAGCGCCACCTTCTCCGGCGTGTAGCCGCCGACCACCGGGTTGTCCTGGTTGAACAGCGCGGCCAGGCCGATGTCGACCAGCGGCGCGCGGTCCATCGTGATGCCCTTCTTGGCCAGGTTGGGCGCCAGCTTGTCGTTCGGGATCGCCACCGGCGCGAACTCGTTGGGCAGCCGCTCCATCAGGTCGGTCTGCGCATTGAGGAAGGACAGCCAGCGCGGCTGCGCCTCCTCGATGATGACGATCTCGACACGGTCGAGCATGGGCATCTTGCGGCCCTTGAGCTGCGCGGCGATGGCCTGCGAGCGCGGGTCGTCGGCCGGCGCTTCTTCGTCGTAGCGCACGTCGCGGTAGCCGGGGTTGCGCTCGAGCACGATGCGCGAACTGCGCCGCCATTCGGCCAGGCGGAACGGCCCGGTGCCCACCGGGTGCTCCATGATCTTGTCGCCGTAGGCCTCGACCACCTCGCGCGCCACCGCGCCGTAGTTGCCGGCGTCGGTCATGATCTCCTGGTGGAAACGCGGCGCCGGCTCGGCCAGCTTGACCTGGAAGGTGTAGCGGTCGAGCGCGCGCAGGCCCTCGACCTCCTGGTCGTAGGGGAACGGCGTCTTGTCCTTCAGCACCTGCTTTCGCAACTCCGACAGGCCGAGGATCTTGGCGTTCTCCAGCCGGTACAGGTTGGGGCTGTTCCACTTCGGGTCGTAGTGGCGCTTGAGGCTGTAGACGTAGTCCTGCGCGACCAGCTCGCGCTTCTTTCCCTTGAAGGCCGGGTCGTCGCCGAAGAAGATGCCCGGCTTCAGGCGGAAGGTGAAGGTGCGGAAGTCCTCGCTGATCTGCGGCATCTCGGCCGCGGTGTTCGGCTTGAGCTTGAACGGCCGGGCGAGGAAGTCGAAGGCCAGCGGCGTCTCGATGATGCCGGCCACGACGGTGCGCGAGTACAGGTCGGAGATCTGCGCCGGGTCGAAGCCGGTCTCGGCGATCGGGAAGGCGTAGCGCAGCACACGCGCCTGCGCATCGGCGGCGGGGGCCTTCTGGGCCACTGCGGCGGTGCAGCTCAGCGCGAGGATCAGGGCCCGGGTGAGGGCACGCAGGAACATCGCATCGACTCCTTGGGTCAGGTTCGCATGAAGTCTATAAGCGGATGGCATGCGAGTTGCGTGCCGGGTCACGAGGGCAAACACCGGGTCAGGGGCATTTCGCCCCGGCCCTAGACTCGCGCCTGCATTTCCCTGGAGCTTCTTCGCGCATGGCGGCTTACCTGATCCGGCGCCTGTGGCAGATGATTCCGACGCTGATCGGCGTCGTGCTGCTGGTGTTCTTTCTCTTCAAGGCCTTCGGCGGCGACCCGGCCGAGATCCTCGGCGGCCTGTCGGCCTCGCCCGAGCAGATCGACGCGATCCGCCAGCAGCTCGGCCTCAACGAGCCGTGGTGGGTGCAGCTGGGCATCTTCCTCAAGCAGATCGCCACCTTCGACTGGGGGCGCAGCTGGGCGACCAACGAATCGGTGGCCAACCTGTTCGCCACCCGCCTGCCGGCCACGCTGACGGTGATGGTGCCCATCCTCATCCTCGACACGCTGCTGGCCATTCCCATCGCATTGCTGGTGGCCTACCTGCGCGGCTCGCTGACCGACCGCACGATCATGGTGGCCACCACCATCGCGCTGTCGATCTCCTTCCTCGTCTACGTGATCGTCGGCCAGTACGTCTTCGCCTTCCAGCTCGGCTGGTTCCCGGTGCAGGGCTGGACGGACAGCCTGGCCACCAACCTGCTGGTCTACACGCCGCTGCCGGTGCTGCTGGCGGTGATGGTGGGCATCGCGCCGCAGACGCGGCTGTACCGCACCTTCTTCCTCGACGAGATCGGCCAGGACTACGTGCGCACCGCGCGCGCCAAGGGCCTGACCGAGCCGCGCATCCTGTTCACGCACGTGATGCGCAACGCGATGATCCCGATCCTCACCAACGTGGCGGTGTCGCTGCCCGGCATCTTCGTCGGCTCCTTCCTGATCGAGGTGTTCTTCTCCATCCCGGGCCTGGGCCGCGAGGTGCTGCTGGCGGTCAACCGCAGCGATTACCCGGTGATCCAGGCAGTCACGGTGTACCTGGCCGTCATCACGATGGTGGTGAACCTCGCCACCGACGTGCTCTACAAACTCGTCGATCCGCGGGTGGTCCTCAAATGAGCGCGGTGCTTCCGATGAACGCTGCTGGCGTGGCCCGTTCAGAAGGTGTTTGGGCCGCCGCCTGGCGCCGCTTCAAGGGCGACCGGGTCGGCCTGGTGTCGATGGTGATCGTCGCCGGCTTCGCGCTGCTGATGCTCGCCGCCGCCGTGGGCCTGGTGGCCGGCGACTGGCAGAAGGAAGTCGGCGTGCCCAACGCGCCGCCGACCTTCATCGGCCCGGCCGCGAAGGAGACGAGTGCGGCGATTCCCGTGCCCACCGGCCCGAACGTCGACATCTCGGCGGTCGACCCGCTGGCGCCGCGCTACGCCGAATGGGCCGAGCTGGCCAAGAAGTACCAGACCACCGAGGCTACGCGCCGCGAGACCCTGCCCTTCGGCGGCGACCGCCTCGGCCGCGACGTGCTCGCCAAGGCGATCAAGGGTGCGGAGATCTCGGTGTTCGTCGGCGTTGCCGCGGCCATCGTCGCCACGCTGATCGGCACGGTGTTGGGCGCGCTGGCCGGCTTCTTCGGCGGCCGGCTGGGCGACTTCCTCGAATGGGTCTACAACGTCTTCACCTCGATCCCCGGCATCCTGCTGATCTTCGCCTTCGCGGCGGTGGCCGGGCGCGGCGTGCAGTCGGTGGTGCTGATCCTCGGGCTGACCGGCTGGACGGGCATCTACCGGCTGGTGCGCGCCGAGTTCCTCAAGCACTCGGTGCGCGAGTACGTGCGCGCCGCCGAGGCGATCGGCGCGAGCACCGGCTCGCGCATCTTCCGCCACATCCTGCCCAACGTCAGCCACGTGATCCTGGTGCAGCTGTCCATCCTCGTCGTCGGCTTCATCAAGGCCGAGGTGATCCTGTCCTACCTGGGCCTGGGCGTCAGCGTCGACCAGGTGAGCTGGGGAACCATGCTCGCCGAAGCGCAGAGCGAGCTGATCCTCGGCCACTGGTGGCAGCTGGTCGCCGCGACGGCCTTCATGGCGGTGTTCGTCACCGCCTTCTCGCTGATGACCGATGCGCTGCGTGATGCGCTCGACCCCAAGCTGCGCGGAGCCGAATGATGTTGCTGACCATCAACGATCTGCGCGTCCGCTTCCGCATGGGCCGCGGTGCCCAGGCCAGCTACGCCGAAGCGGTCGGCCGCGGCGAGCAGGGCGTGAGCTTCGAGGTGCCGGAGAACACCACCGTCGCGCTGGTCGGCGAGTCGGGCTCGGGCAAGAGCGTCACCGCGATGTCCATCCTCAACCTGCTGCCGGACAACGCCGAGCGCCACGGTTCGATCCACTTCCAGGGCCGTGACCTGCTCGGTGCGTCGCTCGCCGAACTGCAGGCGCTGCGCGGCAAGGACATCGCCTGCGTGTTCCAGGACCCGATGACCTCGCTGAACCCGGTGTTCACCGTCGGCCACCAGCTGTGCGAACCGATGCAGCGGCACCTGGGCATGAACCAGCGCCAGGCGCTGGAGAAGGCCGAGGCGCTGCTCACCGAGGTCGGCCTGCCCGAGCCGAAGCGGCGGCTGAAGGCGCATCCGCACGAACTCTCCGGCGGCCAGCAGCAGCGCGTGATGATCGCGATGGCGCTGGCCTGCGAGCCCAGGCTGCTGATCGCCGACGAGCCGACCACCGCGCTGGACGTCACCATCCAGCGCCAGATCATCGAGCTGCTCGCGAAGCTGAAGGACAAGCACCGCATGAGCATGCTGTTCATCAGCCACGACCTCGGCCTGGTCGGCGAGATCGCCGACCGCGTGGTGGTGATGCGCCAGGGCACGGTGCGCGAGCAGGGCGCGGTGGCCGACATCTTCGCCACGCCGCGCGACGCCTACACCAAGGCGCTGCTCGCCTGCCGGCCGACGCTCGAGCAGCGCAGCGCGCGGCTGATGGTGATCGACGACCACATCGCCGGTAACGGTGGCAGCGGCGGCCCGTCGGCACGGGTGGCCAAGCCGAAGGACCCGGCAGCGCCGGTGGTGCTGGAAGCCACCGGCATCACCAAGAGCTTCTGGATTCGCCGCGGCGTGTTCGGCCGGCGCGAGTTCCAGGCCGTCAAGGGCGCCAGCTTCACGCTGCGGCGCGGCCACACGCTGGGCATCGTCGGCGAGTCGGGCTCGGGCAAGACGACGCTGGGCCTGACGCTGCTGCGCCTGCACGAGCCGGCCGGCGGGCCGGTCGGCGGCACGGCGATGTTCGACGGCCGCGACCTGCTCGCGCTGACCCGCGCCGAGCTGCTGCCGATCCGCCGCCGCATCCAGGTCGTGTTCCAGAACCCCTATGCCTCGCTGAACCCACGCTTCACGGTGGCGCAGACGCTGGTCGAGCCGATGGTCATCCACGGCGTCGGCAGCGGCACCGCCGACCGCCAGGCCCGCGCCAGCGCGCTGCTGGCCAAGGTCGGCCTGGACGACTCGGCACTGAACAAGTACCCGCACGAGTTCTCCGGCGGCCAGCGCCAGCGCATCGCGATCGCCCGCTGCCTGACGCTGGACCCCGAGGTGCTGGTGCTCGACGAGGCGGTCAGCGCGCTCGACGTCTCGGTGCAGGCCCAGGTGCTCAACCTGCTGAAGGACCTGCAGGACGAACTCGGCCTGGCCTATGTCTTCATCAGCCACGACTTGGCGGTAGTGCGCTTCATGGCCGACGAGGTGCTGGTGATGAAGGACGGCCAGGTGGTCGAGCAGGCCGGCGTGCAACAAATCCTCGAATCGCCGCGTGAGGAGTACACGCGCCGGCTGCTCGGCGCGATCCCGCGCGGCTATCGCGCGGCGGCCTGAACACGTCGCGGCCCACGGCCGCGACGAATCGTGTCGGCCTTGTATCGAAGCGCTTACATATCAGCCGCGTTTCGAAAGTGGGCGCTCAGCGCCACGTCCGAAAGTCGCCCCTTTTCGTGAAGTTTCACACGGGCATTCGACCGCGCCGGCATGGCACGCTCGTTGCGCTATGGCTGGCACAGGCCCGACGCGCGCGTACCACGCGACAGCAGGGACCCCAGACCTACCAGGACGTCGTTGACACCATGCCGCAGACCCGCTCGCAGATCGCTCCCGCCACCCGCCGCATGCGCCCGGCCGGCCCGCACTGCCGGGGCGGCGCCTCCTCGCTGCTGCGACTGGCCAACCCGGCCGCGCCGCGGCTGCCCAAGGCGCCGGCGCTGAGCGACTGGGTCGAGCGCGCGGCCAGCGTGCTGGGCCTCGGCGCCGAGCCTCGCCCGGCCTTCATGTCCAGCGAGTTCCGCTGAGCCGATCGATTGCGCACGAGGAGAGGCCACCATGCCGCCGATTGCACTGACCCCTGCACCGCGGGGCACGCCGACCCAGCCGGTGCGGCCCACCACCGTCCGGCCACTGGTCGCGACGCGCCAGAGCCAGGTTCTGAAGTCGGGCCGCGAACCGGCCCAGCTGTCCTTGTTCCCGCGCCCGAGCGGCGCACGTTGAGTTGACGAAGGTTTTCGCGGACTGACACCTGTCCACCAGGGAAGCGGGCGACGTCGGGGAGGTTGAGAGCGAGCCCCGGCCTTTTCGTCCCGCTTCCCTTCTTTTTTTGTGTCAACGCGCTCGGGAAACGCCTCTGACGGCGGCCCCGCCTCCTGCCGGACACTGCGGGGCTCCAAAGCCCCCGCGAGGTCCCGCCCATGCGCTACCCCACCCGCCGCCGCCTGCTTGCCGCCACGGCCGCCGCGCTGCTCCCGCTGCCCCTCTTCGCCCAGACCGCCTGGCCCAGCAAGCCGGTGCGCATCGTCGTGCCCTTTGCGCCGGCCGGTACCACCGACATCCTGGCCCGCGCACTGGCGCCCGAACTGAGCAAGGCCTTCGGCCAGCCCTTCGTCATCGAGAACAAGCCCGGCGCCGGCGGCAACCTGGGCGCCGACCTGGTCGCCAAGTCCAACGACGGCCACACGCTGCTGATGGGCACGGTGGGCACGCACGCCATCAACCCGGCGCTGTACCCGAAGATGCCCTACGACCACGTGAAGGACTTCGTGCCGGTGACGCTGGTGGCCGGCGTGCCCAACGTGCTGGTGTTGAACCCGGCCAAGGCCGAGGCGATGGGCATCAGGAGCGTGCCCGACCTGATCCGCTACGCGAAGGCCAACCCCGGCAAGCTGAACATGGCCAGCAGCGGCAACGGCACCTCGATCCATCTCGCCGGCGAGCTGTTCAAGACGATGACCGGCACCTTCATGGTCCACTTCCCCTACCGCGGCTCCGGCCCGGCGCTGCTCGACCTGATCGGCGGCAACATGGACCTGATGTTCGACAACCTGCCCTCGGCGATGCCGCAGATCAAGGCCGGCAAGCTCAAGGCACTGGCCGTGACCAGCGCCGCGCGCAGCGCCGCCATGCCGGACCTGCCCACCGTCGCCGAGGCCGGGCCGCTGAAGGGCTACGAGGCGAGTTCCTGGTTCGGCCTGCTGGCGCCGGCCGGAACGCCGGCGGACGTGGTCGGCCGGCTGCAGCAGGAGACCGCCAAGGCGCTGGGCTCGCCCGCGCTGAAGGAGCGACTGCTGGCACAGGGCGCGATCCCCAGCGGCATGAGCCCGGCCGACTTCACCAGGATGATCGCGGCGGAGACGAAGAAGTGGGCCGAGGTCGTCAAGGCCTCAGGGGCTAAAGTCGACTGATGACGGCCCCAAGCGCGCTTCGCCCGCGGCCCCCGAGGGGCGCGCAGCCGGCTTGGGAGCGGCCCGGCGCCGGCTGCGTTCATGCTTGATCGATGGCAGGCCTACCGCCGTGATGCGCTGCGCGACGACCTGGTCGCCGCGTTCATCGTCGCGGTCCTGCTGATTCCGCAGAGCCTGGCCTACGCGCTGCTCGCCGGGCTGCCGCCGCAGGTCGGCGTCTACGCCACCGTGCTGCCGATGGTGGCCTATGCGGCGCTCGGCTCGTCGAGCGTCAACTCGGTCGGCCCGGTGGCGGTGGTCGCGCTGCTGACCGCGCAGGCCATCGCGCCGGTGCTGGCCGACGGTACGCCGGCCACCGCTGCCGCGCTGGTGCTCGCCGCCGAAGCCGGCCTGCTGCTCGCCGCAGCGGCACTGTTCCGCCTCGACGCGCTGGCGGCGCTGCTGTCCACGCCGGTGCTGCACGGCTTCTCGACCGGCGCGGCACTGGCCATCACGCTGTCGCAGCTGCCGGCGCTGCTGGGCAGCCCGGCGCGCGGCTTCACCGCGCCGCAGGTGGTTTCGTCGTGGTGGGCCACCGGCGTGGTCGGGCAGGCATGGACGGCCGCCTTCGGCGTCGGCGCGCTGTTCCTGCTGTGGCTGCTGCGGCGGCGGGCCCAGGCACTGCTGGCGCGCTGGCTGGCGCCGGCGACGGCCTCGCTGCTGGCACGCTGTGCGCCGCTGGTGGTGGTGGCCGGCGCCATCGCAGTGGCCTGGGTGCTCGCCGCCGATGCCCGCGGCGTGGCACTGGTCGGCACGCTGCCCGCCTTCGCGCTGTCACTGGCGCTGCCGCCGCTGGACGCGGCGCTGTGGTGGCGGCTGCTGCCCAGTGCCGTGCCGCTGGCGCTGGTCACCTTCGTCAGCAGCCTGGCCGTGGCCGAAGGGCTGGGCCTGCGCCGCCGCGAGCAGGTCGACGCACGGCGCGAGCTGACCGGCCTGGCCGCCGCCGATCTGGTCTCGGCCTGCTCGGCCGGCATGCCGATCGGCGGCAGCTTCTCGCGCGGCGCGCTCAATGCCGAGGCCGGTGCGCGCACCCGCGCCGCCGGCGCCTGGGCGGCATTGCTGATGGCGCTTGCGATGCTGCTGCTGAGCGCGCCACTGGCCTGGCTGCCGCGCGCGGTGCTGGCCGCCACGATCGTCATCGCGGTGCTCGGCGTGGCCGAGTGGCGCGCCTTTGCCGAGGCCTGGCGCTATGCGCGCAGCGAGTTCGTCGTGATGGTGCTGGTGGCTGCACTGACGCTGTTCGTCGGTGCCGAGGCGGCGCTGCTGACCGGCGTGGCGCTGTCGATCGCGCTGCTGCTGCAGCGCAGCGCCAACCCGCACGTGGCGCGCATCGGCCGCGTCGGCGACACCGAGCACTACCGCAATGTCGATCGCCACGAGGTGCAGTGCATGCCGGGCGTGCTGGCGCTGCGCATCGACGAGAGCCTGGTGTTCACCAACGCGCGCCGGCTGGCCGGCGTGGTGGCGCAGCACCTGGCGACGCTGCCGGACACACGCCGCGTCGTGCTGCTGATGTCGCCGGTCAACGCGATCGACTTCAGCGCGCTGGAGGCGCTGCGTGCGCTGCACGAGATGCTCGCCGAGCGCGGCATCCGGCTCGACCTCAGCGAGGTGAAGGGCCCGGTGCTCGACCGGCTGCGCGCCGGCGGCTGGGAGCAGTGGTTCCGCGGCCGGGTCTTCCTCAGCCACCACCAGGGCATGCAGGACGGCGATGCGCCGCCGCCCTGAGCCGCGTCAGGCCAGCTCCCAGACCACCTTGCGCCGCGCGCCGACCCAGCCCTCGTAGCGGTCGGCGTAGACCTCCTCGATGCGGTTGCGCTTGACCTTGAAGGTCGGCGTGATGAAGCCGTTGTCGACCGTCCAGGGCGTGGTCACCACGACGATGCACTTGAGCTGCTCGTGCGGGTCCAGCGGCGCGTTCACCGCGGCGAGGTGCTCGGCCAGCGCCGCCTCCATCGCGGCGCGCGCCGCGCCGTCGCGGGCGCGCTGCGCCGCATCGGCGTTGAGCATCACGATGCCCAGCGGCTGGCCGAGGTTGGCGCCGGTGACCACGCAGGCCTCCACGGTCGCATGCATGACGAGCCGGTCCTCGATCGGCGCCGGCGCGACGTACTTGCCCTTGCTGGTCTTGAACAGGTCCTTCACGCGGCCGGTGATGCGCAGGCAGCCGTCGCTCTCCATCCGGCCCTTGTCGCCGGTGTGCAGCCAGCCGTCAGGCGTGAAGGTCTCGCGCGTCAGCGCCTCTTCCTTGTAGTAGCCGAGCATCAGCCCCGGGCTCTTCATCTGGATCTCGCCGCTGGCCGGGTCGAGCCGGCTCTGCACACCCTCCAGCGGCACGCCGACCGTGCCGGGGCGCTGCACGCCGGGCAGCGTGCTGTGCGAGACGCCGCAGTTCTCCGTCATGCCGTAGACCTCGATGATCGGCAGGCCCAGCCTCGCGTACCAGGCCAGCAGCTCGGGCGGCATCGGCGCGGCACCGCCGGCGGCGAACTGGCACTGGTCGAGGCCGAGCGCCTTCAGCACCTTGCGCCGCACGATGCCGCCGAGGATGGGAATCTTCAGCAGGCGCTCCAGCTTGGCCGGCGGCATCTTGGCGTGCACGCCCTGCTGGAACTTGACCCACAGCCGCGGCACCGAGAAGAACAGCGTCGGGCGGGCACGCTGCAGGTCGGCGGTGAAGGTGTCCAGGCTCTCGGCGAAGAACACCGTCATGCCGGTGGCCTGCAGGCCATGCTCGACCAGCGTGCGCTCGGCCACGTGGGCCAGCGGCAGGTAGCTGAGCATGCGGGCCTGCCTGGTGATCGGCACGCGCTTGAGGCCCGACTGGATGGACCAGGCGAAGGTCGCGAAGCTGTGCATCACGCCCTTGGGCACGCCGGTGGTACCGGAGGTGTACATGATGGTCGACAGCTCGTCGCCATCACGCACGGGTTCACCCGTCAGGGGTGCGGTGCGCTTGACGATGTCGTTCCAGGTCGGATAGTCGTTCGGCGGCGACAGCGGGTAGCTGATGCACGGCAGCTCCGCCGGTACGCCGGGCTTCATCGCCTCCCAGCCGTCGAGCTTGCCGACGAACACCAGCTTCGATTCGCTGTGCGTCAGGATCTGGCGGATCGTGTCGGCCGCGAGCGTCGGGTACAGCGGCACCGAGACGTGCCCCGCCATCCAGATCGCCCAGTCGCTCATCAGCCAGTGGGCGCAGTTCTTCGACAGGATGGCGATGCGGCTGCCCTTGGGGAAGCCGAAGGACTGCAGGTGCGCGGCCATGCGCCGCGTCTCGTCCATCACCTCTCGCCAGTTCATCTGGCGGACCACACCGCCCCCCATCGGCTGGGTGAAGACATTGCGCTCGGGCGAGGTCTTTTCCCAGTGGTACAGGCGCTGCAGCGCGAGGTGTTCGGGGGCGATGCGCTCGGTCATGGCGTGGGTCCTCCTGGTTCGGGCGCCACGCTAGTGGATGGGCGTGCCGCAGCCATCCGGGTTGACCCGCCAGTAGGGTGATGTCTCCACCCGGTTCGTGACGAAAAAACGCCCGGCACGCGGCCGGGCGAACGCTCTCTCGAGATGCGGCGGGCGCGTCAAGCAGCCCGCCGTGAAGGGTTCGGGGGGCAGGCCGTTGGAGTCGGATCGTGACGATTCCCCCAAACCGCGGCAGAACCTCGTCGGCCGGCCGCCCCCCGAACCTGTCACCACCAGGTTTCAGCCTGGATGCCGATGGACGTGCCGGCCTTCTTGTCGCCGAACACCTCCTGCGTGCGGCCGCTCAGCGTCAGCCGCGCGGCATCGTTCCACACCGCGTGGGTGACGAACAGGCGCACGGTCGGGCGCGAGCCCGGCTCCTTGCCGGCCGAGGCGGCCAGCGCAGCAGTCACCTTGGTCATGTTGCGGGTGTCGCCGGCGTCGGGCTTGACCTGGTCATGGCCTGCCTCGAACAGGAAGCGGAACGGGCCGCTGAGGTGCGTGTCGGTGCGCGCGCCGAGCGAGAACCACTTGTTGCCGCCGTCGTTGGGCGCGTCGTTGACGCGGTACTCGCCGATCACGTCCAGCCCGGTCGCCGCGCCGATCGTCGTGCCGTACTGGGCGACGAAGCGGGTGTTCTTCACCTCGCCGGTCTTGTCGTGCTTGAAGCCGAGGATCCAGTTGCCGCCCAGCGTGCCGTTGAGGGTCTGGTACAAGCCCAGCGCGATGCCCTTGGGCTGCTTGGCCGGCTCGACGTTGGTGACCTGGTTCTCGCTCTTGAGCTGCGCCGACGGCGTGACGTAGATCGACAGCTCGCCGTTGGGCAGCGTCTTGATGCCGGTGGCGCGGATCGGCAGCGCGAAGCGGTTGTCGTTGGCCGAGTTGTTCGGGTCCATCATGAACGCGACGCTGACCTTGGCCATGCCGAAGTCCATCTCCTCGATGCCGGCGCCGTTGCCGTCGTTGTTCTCGAGGAACTGGTCGTTGATGCCGAGCTGCAGGCGGTTGTAGAAGCGGCGGCCGGCCCAGACCTTGCCGTTGGCCAGGCCGGAGATCTTGTTGCCGTAGGCGTAGATCTGGCCGAAGCGGGTGGTCAGCGTGTCGGGCTCGTTGGTGCCTGCCGGGCCCCAGCCGTGGTAGACGCTGGGCATGACGTGCACGTACCAGTCGCTGCCTTCGTACGACGCCAGCTTGGCGACGAAGTTGGGCTCGATCACGTAGTCGCACTCATTGCCCAGGCGCCATTTGGTGTCGGCGCCGGCCAGGCCGAAGCAGACCTGCGTGCCGCCGCGCAGGTTGATGCCGGTGCCGGCGCGGATGTAGCCGGAGTAGCTCAGTTCGACGGCCTGCGCCGTGCCGGCCAGGCCGGCCAGCGCCATCGCTGCAATCAGGGTGGTCTTTTTCATGGGGTCTCCTCGTCTCCTGTGGTGGTTGAAATGCCGGGTCGCGGCGGGGGTTGTGCGTTCCCGGCCCAGGTCGCTGCGAAATCGTTTTCACGAGCGGCATCGGTCGGCTGACGCGGGGGAACTCGCTAATCCATGTGTCAGTGGGGTGAGAGCGCGCGGCCGCTGCCGTCGAACAGCAGCGCGTGCGCGGCGTGGGGCACGAGGCCGATCTCCTGGCCGGCGGCCAGGCCCGGGTGGTCGGCGGCCAGGCGCAGCGCCACACTCTCGTGCGAACCGCGCAGGCTGGCGTGAACGATCAGCGCGTCGCCAAGGTGCTCGAGCACCTCGATGCGCGCGGCCAGGCCTTCGTCGGCGCGAACGACGCTGAGGTGTTCCGGGCGCACGCCCAGCACCAGGTCGTCGGCACCGGCGGGTCGGCCGCCGGCGGGCAGCGGCAGCTCGATCAGGCCGGTGCCGGCGGCCTCGAACTTCATCGCGCCGGCGCCCGCCGCGAGCGCCTGGCCGCGGATGAAGTTCATGCGCGGCGAGCCGAGGAAGCCGGCAACGAACTGGTTGGCCGGCCGCATGTACAGGTGCAGCGGCGCGCCGACCTGCTCGATGCGCCCGCCGTTGAACACCGCGATGCGGTCGCCCAGCGTCATCGCCTCGACCTGGTCGTGCGTCACGTAGACCATCGTGGCGCCGAGCTCCTTGTGCAGCTTGGACAGCTCGATGCGCATCTGCACGCGCAGCGCGGCGTCGAGGTTGGACAGCGGCTCGTCGAACAGGAACACCTGAGGCTTGCGCACGATCGCGCGGCCGATCGCCACGCGCTGGCGCTGGCCGCCGGAGAGCTCGCGTGGCTTGCGCGAGAGCAGCGGCCCGATCTGCAGGATCTCGGCGGCGCGCGCCACCGCCGCGTCGACCTCGGCCTTCGGCTGCCCGGCCATCTTCAGCGCGAAGCCCATGTTCTGCGCCACCGTCATGTGCGGGTAGAGCGCGTAGCTCTGGAACACCATCGCGATGCCGCGCTCGGCCGGCGGCACGTCGTTGATGCGCTGGCCGCCGATGGCGACCTCGCCGTCGTCGATGTCCTCGAGGCCCGCGATCATGCGCAGCAGCGTCGACTTGCCGCAGCCCGAGGGGCCGACGAAGACGGCGAACTCGCCGTCGGCGATCTCCAGGTCGATGCCGCGCAGCACCTCGACCGGGCCGAAGGACTTGCGGATGCCGCGCAGGCGCAGGTCGCTCATGTCAGCCCCCGTGCGAGGCAGCACGCTGCCTCGCGACGAACTCGCGGTACCAGTGCGCACTGTCCTTCAGCGTGCGCTGCTGCGTCGGATAGTCGACGTGCACCAGGCCGAAGCGCTTGTCGTAGCCGGAGTCCCACTCGTAGTTGTCGAGCAGGCTCCAGTAGAAGAAGCCGCGCACGTCGACGCCGGCCGCGATGGCCTGCGACAAGGCCTCGAGGTGGCCCTTCATGTAGGCGATGCGCGGCAGGTCGTTGACCCGGCCGTCGACCAGCGCATCGGCATTGGCCATGCCGTTCTCGGTGATGTAGATCGGCGGCAGCGTGTAGTCGCGGTGGATGCCCACCAGCAGGTCGGTCAGGCCCTGCGGGTAGACCTCCCAGCCCATGTCGGTCTCGCCCTGCAGCTTGGGCGCCGGGCGCGGCGGCTCCTCGCTGGAGACCCAGATGCGCGTGTAGTAGTTGATGCCGAGGAAGTCCAGCGGCTGGGCGATCACCTCGAAATCGTTGTCACGAACCTGCGGATAAAGATGCACACCGCTGGCCGTCGGGTAGCGCTTGAGGAAAATCGGGTCCATGTACCAGCGCACGAACAGCGCGTACTCGCGTTCGGCCAGCGCGCGGTCGGTGGCCAGGTCGGTGGCGCCCATCGCCGGCGACTGGTTGAGCACGATGCCCAGCGGAGCCTTCACCCCGGCGGCGCGCATCGCCTGCATCGCCATGCCGTGAGACAGGAGCAGGTGGTGGGCCACCTGCACCGCCGCCTGGGGGTCCTTCAGGCCGGGCGCGAACTTGCCGCTGTGGTGGCCGAGGTAGGCGGTGCACCAGGGCTCGTTGTGGGTGGCCAGCGCGCCGAGCCGGTCGCCCAGGCGCACGCCCATCGTCGCCGCGTAGTCGGCGAAGCGGGCCGCGGTGTCGCGGTTGAGCCAGCCGCCTTCGTCCTGCAGCGCCTGCGGCAGGTCCCAGTGGTAGAGCGTGGCATGCGGCGTGATGCCGCGCTCGAGCAGCGTGTCGACGAGGCGGTCGTAGAAGGCCAGGCCCTTGTCGTTCCACGCGCCCTTGCCCTGCGGCTGCACGCGCGGCCAGGCGATCGAGAAGCGGTAGGCATTCAGGCCCAGGCCGGCGATCAGCGCGATGTCCTGCGGGTAGCGGTGGTAGTGGTCGCAGGCGACGTCGCCGTGGTCGCCGTTGATCGTCTTGCCCGGCGTGTGGGAAAAGGTGTCCCAGATCGACGCGCCGCGGCCGTCTTCGGCGGCAGCGCCTTCGATCTGGTAGGCGCTGGTGGCCACACCCCAGAGGAAGTCGGATGGAAATTTCGGATCGGTCACGGTACGGTTTCCTTCGGTCGATCGCTCAGGACTTCACGGCCCCGGCGGTCAGGCCTTCGATGAGCCGGCGCGAGGCCAGCATGAACAGCACGAGCAGCGGTAGCACGGCGATCGCCGAGCCGGCGGCGATGGCGCCCCAGGGGATCTGCCCGGTGCCCTGTAGCGAGCGCAACGCCAGCGGCACGGTGTACATCTCCATGTCGCGGATGACGATCAGCGGCCCGATGAAGTTGTTCCACGAGCCGATGAAGGTGATCAGGCCGAGCGTGCCCAGCGCCGGGCCGATCAGCGGCAGCACGATGCGCCAGTAGATGGCGAACTCGCCGCAGCCGTCGATGCGCGCGGCGTCGACCAGTTCGCTCGGAATCGCCGACTCGATGTACTGCCGCATCATGAAGATGCCCAAAGCGCCCACGGCGCCCGGCACGTAGAGCGCGCGCGGCTGGTTCATCCACTCCAGCCAGCTCATCGTCAGCGCGGTCGGGATCATGCCGACGAAGCTGGGCAGCAGCATGGTCGCCATCACGAAGGCGAACAGCGGCTCGCGGAAGCGGAACTTGTACATCGCGAAGGCGAAGCCGGCCAGCGAGCAGAAGAACAGGTTCAGCCCCGTCGACATCAACGCGACGTAGAAGCTCCAGCTGACGTTCTTCCAGAAGTGCGGCAGGCTGGTCAGCAGCTGGTTCAGGTTGTCGAGGAACTTGTCGCCGAACCAGATCGGTGGCGGCAGCGAGAGGATCTCGCGGTTGCTGTGCGTGGCGAACACGAACATGAACCAGAACGGCCCGAGCATCATCAGCGCGCCGATGCCGACGATGGCGTAGGCGCTGAGGCGTTGCGGTGTGAGGGCGTGGCGCTTCATCGTCTCGGCCTCAGTCGCGCTTGCCGAGCAGGCGGTTGTTCGCCCACGTCGCCGCGCCGATCAGCAGGAACAGCAGCCAGGCGATCGCCGAGGCGGTGCCGAAATCACCGTCGACGAAGGCGGTGCCGTACATGTGCATCGCCGCCGTCTTGCCGGCCTGGCCGATGCCGCCGGTGCCGCCGGTCAGGATGAAGGGCTCCTCGAACAGCTGCAGGTTGCCGATGATGGTCAGCGTCACCGCGAAGAAGATCATCGGGCGCAGCAGCGGCAGCGTGATCCAGCGGAACTGCTGCCAGGGCTTGGCGCCGTCGATGGTCGAGGCCTCGTAGAGGTCACGCGGGATGGTCTGCATCGCCGACAGGTAGAGCACCGCGTTCCAGCCGACGTAGCGCCACCAGACCACGAAGGCGATCATCCACTTGGTGTAGCCGGGCTGGCCCCAGTCGATGTTGGTGTCGGGGAACAGCCAGCCGATCAGCGGCACCTGGTTCAGCGAGGTCAGCGTCGCGTTGACCACGCCGAAGTCGCGCGAGAACAGCGACGAGAAGACCAGCGAGATCGCCACCGTCGAGGTGATGAAGGGCAGGAAGTAGACGCCGACGATGGCGTTGCGCCAGCGGCCCAGCGCATGGTGGAAGAAGAACGCCAGCGGCAGCGCGACCAGGTGCTGCGGCAGCCCGGAGACGATCGACAGCCACAGCGTGTTGTAGATCGACTTGTGGAACCAGTCGTCGTCCTGCAGCACGTAGAGGTAGTTCTCGAAGGCGACGAAGCGCATCGCGGCCAGGCCCTCGGCCGGGTCCCAGCGGTGGAACGACAGGTAGATCGAGAACAGCAGCGGGAACAGCCCGAACACCGCGAAAACGATGAAGAAGGGGCTGATGAAGAGGTACGGCGCCCAGCGCTTGGACAGCCACGGCCGGCGGGCGCGTGCGTTCGGCGCGCGCCGCTGCGGCGGTGCGGCGGCGACGACCTCGTCGGCGGGTTTGACGGTCTGGGCGTGCATGGTCGGACGGCGTGGGCTCATGGGCAGCGAGGCTGCCCGTGGCGTCGGCCGGGGGGAATCCGGGTTTGTCGTGGGGTGAGGCCACGCGGGCCGCACGGTCAGCTCAGATCAGGAGCACGGCAGCGCTCAGCGGCGCACGCGCTTGGCCACCGCGGCCTGCGCGTCGGCCAGCGCAGCCTTGATGTCCTTGTTCTTCTCGAGCACGTTCTCGAGTTCGGCGTTGACCACCTCGGCGGCGACCGGGTCGAACTTGTCGACGTCCATCGCGGTGATCTTCGATGCCGCCACCTTCCACAGCTGGCGCGCCTTCTGGCCACCGAGGTACTCGATCGGCTGGTCGATGAAGGCGTCGTTCTGCGCCTCGAGCAGCGAGGGGAAGGCGTCGAAGCCGCGGAAGGCCTCGATCTGCATGTCCTTGTTGGTGGTCAGGAACTTGATGAAGTCCCAGGCCGCCGCCTTGTTGGCCGCCTTCTTCGGCACGCCGTAGAACGAGCCGCCCCAGGAGCCGAACGCGCCGCCGGGCAGCTGCGCCGAGCGCCACTTGCCCTTGGACTCCGGCGCCAGCCAGTTGTTGAGGTGGCCGGCGAGCCAGGCGCCCATCATCTGCGAGGCGATCTTGTCGCGCTTGAAGCCTTCGCTCCACTCGTTCGACCAGGCGCCGATCTTGCCGTCGATGCCGGCGGTGCGGGCGGCCTTGGCGAGCTCGAAGGCCTTCTGGAAGCGTGCGTTGGCTATCGTCGGCTTGCCCGACTTGTCGAAGTAGATGCCCTCGCCATCCTTCAGGTCGGAGCGGATGTAGATGTCCTTGATGTCGACCGCGCTGGCCAGCAGCCAGGCGCCGGTGGCGGCCTTGAGCTTCTTGCCCGACTCGATGTACGACTCCCAGCTCTTGGTCAGGTCGGCCTCGCTGACGCCGGCCTTGTCGAGCAGGTCCTTGCGGTAGAACAGCGCGCCGGGGCCGATGTCCACCGGCATGCCGACCATCACGCCCTGGCCGCTCATCGCCAGCGGATAGGTGAAGCGGGCCACCTTGTCGCGGTACTGCAGCGCGTTGTACGGTGCCTTGGCGAGATCCTCCAGGCCGCCGCTCTCGGCGAACTTGCCGATGAAGCCCATGTCCACCGCCATCACGTCGGGCAGGTTGGCGCCGGTGGCCAGCGCGGTGGTCATCGCGGTGTGGTGGTCGGCGTAGGCCAGGCTGGTCAGCTTGATCTCGACGTTCGGGTTGAGCTTCTTGTACAGCGGGATCGCCAGCTTGATGCCGCGGTCGAGGTCGGGGAAGGAGGCGACGCTGATCGTCACCGTCTGCGCCATCGTGGCAGCCGACAGGCCCGCAGCCAGAACGCCGAACACCGGTTTCAGGAAGGATCTCATCGCTTGTCTCCATGCCCTCGCGGGGCTTGATTGTGATGCCTCGCTGTTTGGCATCGTTTTCAGAACTGCTTGCATTGCAGCAGGGCTTGAAAACGTTGTCAACGCTG
>NZ_CALRZC010000151.1:0-20913 GCF_943372545.1 Variovorax sp. YR752
AGCGCGCGCTGCACGTCCTGGATGGGCGTGATGCCGTCGATCAGCCACGAGTTCTCGTCGCGCTTCACGATCTGTTCTTCTTCAGGCGTCGACGTCGACACCAGGTCGCCCATCACCGTGCTCATCACGTCGTTCAGCGTGATCACGCCGACCACCAGGCTGTACTCGTTGACGATGATCGCGAAGTCTTCGCGCGCCTGCTGGAACTGCTCGAGCACCTCGGTGAGCGAGAGCCGGTCGGGAATCACCAGCGCCTTGTGCAGCGTCAGGCCCTGGTCGAAGGCCAGCGGCTGGCCGCTGAGCACGCGCTGGAACATGTCCTTGGCGTCCACGTAGCCCAGCACGTGGTCGATGTCGCCATCGCACACCGGGTAGGCCGAGAACGGCTCGGCCACGATGCGCGCACGCAGCACCGACTCGGGGTCGTCGTGCAAAAACCAGGCGATGCTCTCGCGCGCCGTCATCACGCTGCTGACGAGGCGCGTCTCGAGCTCGAACACGTTGGCGATCACCTGTTGCTCGCGCGCCGCCAGCACGCCGGCCTGCGCACCGGCCTCGGTCATGGCGAGGATGTCGGCCGAGGTGATCTTGTCGTCGCGCGCCATCGGCATGCCGAGCACCTTGAACAGCAGATCGGTCGCGCGCGTGAAGAACCACACCAGCGGCTTGAAGGCGGTGATCAGCAGCAGCATCGGCCCGACGATGCGCACGGCGAGCCGTTCGGGCGCGCTCATGCCGAGCCGCTTGGGGAACAGGTCGGCGAACACCAGGAACACCGCGATCACGATCACGAACGAGCACAGGAAGGCGATGTTGGCCGCAACCTCCACGCTCAGCCAGTTCTCGAAGAAGCGTGCGAAATACGGGCTCAGTGAGCCTTCGCCGACCACGCCGCCGAGGATCGCCACCGCGTTCAGGCCGATCTGCACCACGGTGAAGTAGTGGCCCGGCTGCTCCTGCACGCGCAGCACCTTTTCCGCGCGCGGGTCGCCCTCGTCGGCCATCTGGCGCAGACGCAGGCGGCGCGAGGCGGCCAGGCAGATTTCGGCGAGGGAGAAGAAGGCGCTCATCGCGATCAGCAGCGCGATGATGAGCAGGCTTTGGGTGAGAGTCATGGCGGCACGTTGTAGACCGCCATGGTGCCATGACTGGCGCCGGGTTCGGGCGCGCGCGGGACGCGGCGCCCGTCAAACAAGAAGCGCAGGGCTCAGGCGGGCGCGCCGCCGCCGATCACCTGCTGCAGCTCGCCCGACTCGTACATCTCCATCATGATGTCCGAGCCGCCCACGAATTCGCCCTTCACGTAGAGCTGGGGGATGGTGGGCCAGTTGCTGTATTCCTTGATGCCCTGGCGGATGCCGTCGTCTTCGAGCACGTTGACGGTCTTGAGCGCCTTGGTGTCGACGCCGACGGCCTTGAGGATCTGGATGGCGCGGCCCGAGAAACCGCACATCGGGAAGCTGGCGTTGCCCTTCATGAAGAGCACGAGTTCGTTGGATTTGACGAGGTCGTCGATGCGTTGTTGAGCGTCGGACATGGGGACTCCTGAAGAAAAGTGGGCTGGGGGGATTATTTCACCGTGCGCCAGATGCCGCCGGAGCAGCGCGCGATGCCGGCGAGGTCGTTGCGGCTTTGCACTTCGGCGAAGCCGCGCGCGGCCAGCAGCTGGCGCACCGCCTCGGCCTGGTCGTGGCCGTGCTCCAGCAGCAGCCAGCCGCCGTCGGCCAGGTGGGCGGGCGCGTCGCGCACGATCTGGCGGATGTCGTCGAGGCCGTCGGCGCCCGCCACCAGCGCGCGGGTCGGCTCATGGCGCAGCGCGGGCAGGTGCGGATCGCCGGCGGCGATGTACGGCGGGTTGCTGGCGATGACCGCGTAGCCGTCGGTGGCGCCGTCGAGCCAGTTTGATTCGGTGAAGCGCACCGGCAGGCCCAGGCGCTGCGCGTTGGCCCGGGCCACCGCGAGCGCGTCGGCGCTGGCATCGACCGCGTCGACCTGCGCATCGGGCCGCGCATGCTGCAGCGCCAGCGCGATCGCGCCGCTGCCCGTGCCGAGGTCGAGCACGCGCGGGGCCGGGCGACCATCGAGGCAGGCGAGGGCCCACTCGACCAGCGTTTCGGTGTCGGGGCGCGGCACCAGCACGCGGGCGTCGACCTGCAGCTGCAGGCCGTGGAATTCCTTCTCGCCCAGCAGGTAGGCGACCGGCTCGCCCGCCGTGCGGCGCGACAGCCGGGCCGCGAACGCGGGCCAGGCCTCGCCGGGAAACGGATCGGTGTCGTGCGCGAGCAGCCAGGCGCGGTCGTTCACGGGGCGGCCCAGCGCGTGCAGCAGCAGCAGCTGGGCGTCGAGGCGGTCGATGCCCAGGGCCATGGCCGCGGCCAGCGCCTGCGCCACGGTGGACGGTGCGGTGGTGTCGGTCATCACGCGGGCAGGCTCGATTCCAGCTCGGCCAGCTGCTCGGCCTCGCGCGCGGCGCGCAGCGCCTCGAGCACGTCGCCCAGGTCGCCTTCCATGATGGCGAGCAGCTTGTAGAGCGTGAGGTTGATGCGGTGGTCGGTGAGCCGACCCTGCGGGAAGTTGTAGGTGCGGATGCGGTCCGAGCGGTCGCCGCTGCCGATCAGGCCCTTGCGCATGGCGGCGTCCTTGGCGGCACGCTCGCTGCGGTCTTTTTCCTGGATGCGCGCCGACAGCACCTGTAGCGCCTTGGCCTTGTTGCGGTGCTGGCTGCGGTCGTCCTGGCACTCGGCCACGATGCCGGTCGGGATGTGCGTGATGCGCACGGCCGAGTCGGTCTTGTTGATGTGCTGGCCGCCGGCGCCGCTGGCACGGTAGGTGTCGATGCGCAGGTCGGCCGGGTTGATCTGCACCGCCACGGTTTCGTCGGGCTCGGCCAGCACGGCGACGGTGCAGGCGCTGGTGTGGATGCGACCCTGCGTCTCGGTGGCCGGCACGCGCTGCACGCGGTGGCCGCCCGATTCGAAGCGCAGCTTGCCGAAGACTTCGTCACCGACGATGCGGATCACCACTTCCTTGTAGCCGCCGAGTTCGCTCGCGCTTTCGCTCACGATCTCGCAGCGCAGGCCGGCGCGCTCGCAGTAGCGCGTGTACATGCGCAGCAGGTCGCCCGCGAACAGTGCCGATTCGTCGCCGCCCGTGCCGGCGCGGATTTCCATGAAGGCGTTGCGCGCATCGTCCGGATCCTTGGGCAGCAGCAGGCGCTGCAGCTCGTCTTCGAGCTGCACCAGCTCGGCCTCGGCGCCGGCGATTTCTTCCGTGGCCATCTCGGCCATGTCGGGGTCGTCGAGCATCTCTTTCGCGCCGGCGATGTCGGCCTCGCGCTGCTTGAAGCGCTCGTAACGGCCGGCGATCTGCGTGACCTCGGCGTGCTCGCGCGAGATGGTGCGGTACTGCGCCATGTCGCTCATGATGTCTTCGCGCGAGAGCAGGAAGTCGAGCTCGCCCAGGCGTTGGACATAACGTTCGAGTTGGTGGCGCAGAAAGGATTTCACGACGGAAGAGGCCCGAAAAATGGGAGGGAGGAACGCCGCAGTGCAGCGGCAGGGCGCATGAAAAGCGTGGCCCGCGCGGCGGGCGGGCCATCGACGCGCGTCGTCGCTAACGCTCTTTGCGCAGGAACAGGCGCGAGAGCGTCTGCGCCGTCTGTTCGCGCGAGGCGGCATCGCCCGCGTGCAGCTCGGCCATGGCGCCGTGCATCATCTTCTGCGTGAGCCCGCGCGACATGGCTTCGAGTACGACCTCGACCGATTCGCCCTTGGCAAGCAGCTTGCGCGCGCGGGCCATTTCGGTGGCGCGCCATTCGTCGGCCTGCGCGTTGAGCTGCTGGATCAGCGGCACGGTGCCGCGCTGGCCCAGCCAGTGCATGAAGCTCTGCACGCCGGCGTCGATGATGACTTCGGCCTGCGCCACGGCGGCCTGGCGGTTGGCCTGGCCCTGCTGCACCACCTGGGCGAGGTCGTCCACGGTGTACAGGTAGATGTCTTCGAGGGCCTTCACCTCGGGCTCGATGTCGCGCGGCACGGCCAGGTCGACCATGAACATCGGGCGGTGCTTGCGGGCCTTGAGCGCGCGCTCCACGGCGCCCAGGCCGATGATCGGCAGCGTGCTGGCGGTGCAGCTGATGACGATGTCGAACTCGGCCAGCCGCGCCGGCAGGTCGGCCAGCCGCATGGCTTCGCCGCCGAAGCGCGAGGCCAGCTTTTCGCCGCGCTCCAGCGTGCGGTTGGCGATGGCGATGGCCTTGGGTTCCTTGGCCGCGAAGTGCGTGGCCGCGAGGTCGATCATTTCGCCCGCGCCGACGAACAGCACGCGCGTGGTGCGCAGGTCTTCGAACAGCTGGCCGGCCAGGCGCACGGCGGCGGCGGCCATGCTGATCGAATGGGCGCCGATCTCGGTGGCGGTGCGTACTTCTTTGGCGACCGCGAACGAGCGCTGGAACAGCTGGTTGAGTGTGCTGCCGAGCGCGCCGGCGGTTTCGGCCGCGCGCACGGCGTCTTTCATCTGGCCGAGGATCTGGGCCTCGCCGAGCACCATGGAGTCGAGTCCGCTGGCCACGCGGAAGGCATGGCGTGCGGCTTCGTCGTCGTGCAGGGTGTAGGCGTGCGAGCGCAGCAGGGCAGGGGCCACGCCGCCGCTCTGGGCCAGCCAGCCGAAGGTGTGGTCGAGCGCGATGTGCTCGGAGGCGCAATAGATCTCGGTGCGGTTGCAGGTCGAGATGATCGCGGCCTCGACCTGCGGGTGGCTGCTGCTGCTGCCAAAAGAACTGCGCAAACTGTGCAGCGTCGGGGCGATCTGATCGAGCGCGAACGCGAAACGACCGCGCAGATCGAGCGGCGCGGTCGTGTGGTTCAAGCCGAGAGCCCAGACTGACATTCCATGATTATAAAATCAGCAGCCGGGCGAGGCGTTCCGAGGGACAAATGGCTTTCCCTATGACAGCCATATGCGCCGCCACATGGCCTTCGCGCTCACTCACGGCCCCTCATGGACCTGCTGGACCTCTTCAATCACCTGCTTAATTTTGCGGCACCCGCGGCTTTCATCGCCTGGGTGCTCGTGGCCGTGGGGCGCTTTCTCGGCGGCCCGCGCACCGGCATTCCGCGCTGGTGGATGCAATGGGCGATCACCTTCGGGGCCGGCCTGCTGACCTCGCTGGCCGGCCTGATCGTCACGGGCCGCGACGGCTCGATGACCACTTACGCCGCGCTGGCGGCGGTCTGCGGCACCGTGCAGTGGCTCGTGATGCGCGGCTGGGGCCGCTGAGCCGGCGTCAATCGAGCCGGCGGGCCATGTAGACCGACAGCCCCGGATAGGTCGCCAGCCGGGCCTGTTGCGCCTCGCCGGCCGGCGCCGTGGCCGCATAACCCTGGCGCTCCCAGAACCCGACCGAAGCCTGCACCGACACCAGCGTCGAATGCCGCCAGCCCGCGCGCAGTGCGTGGGCCCAGGCGTGGCGCACGAGGCGCGGCCCCAGGCCCAGCCCCGAGGCCTCGGGGTGCACCGCCAGGTCGTGCAGGTAGAGCGCGTCGGCGTCGGGCGCGACCTCGAAGTCGCCGTGCAGCGGCGTGAGGTTGCCGTGCTGCGAGGGGTAGGCCGCCAGGTAGGCCCGCACGGCGCCGCCGTGCTCGGCCACCCAGCCGGTGTGCGGCGAGGCTGCCAGCCGCCGCGCGATGAGCACGCCGTCCTCCACGAACCCCGCGCCGTAGCAGGCGAGCTGGATCGCCAGCACCGCCTCGAGGTCGTCTGCGCGCATGTCGCGCACGAGCAGAGAAGGCGCGGCGTCCATCAGGCGAGCAGCAGCTTGTCGTCGTCCAGCTTCTCGCCGCGCGTCTGCTCGAACATGCGCAGCAGGTCGGGCACATCGAGGCCCGAGCGCTGGTCCCCGGCCACGTCGAGGATCACCTGGCCTTCGTGCAGCATCACGGTGCGCGAACCGTAGTCCAGCGCCTGGCGCATGCTGTGCGTGACCATCATGGCGGTGAGCTGGCTGCCTTCGACGATCTTGGCCGTCAGCTCCAGCACGAAGGCGGCAGTCTTCGGGTCGAGCGCGGCCGTGTGCTCGTCGAGCAGCAGGATGCGCGAAGGCCGCAGCGACGCCATCAGCAGGCTCACGGCCTGGCGCTGGCCGCCCGAGAGCAGGCCGATGCGGTCGGCCAGGCGGTTTTCGAGGCCCAGCTTCAGGATCGACAGCTTCTCGCGGAACAGCTCGCGCAGGTTGCGGTTGAGCGAAAAGCCGAAGCCCCTGCGCTCGCCGCGCTTCCACGCCAGCGCCATGTTTTCCTCGATGGTCAGCGCCTCGCAGGTGCCGGCCATCGGGTCCTGGAACACGCGGGCCACCATGCCCGAGCGCTGCCAAGCGTTCAGGCGGGTCACGTCCTTGCCGTCGATTTCGAGGCGGCCCTTGTCGACCATCAGGTCGCCGCTGATCGCGTTGAGAAAAGTCGACTTGCCCGCCCCGTTCGAGCCGATCACGGTGACGAACTGGCCGGTGGGAATGTCCAGGCTCAGGCCGCGCAGCACGCGGTTTTCGATCGGCGTGCCGGGGTTGAACGTAATTTCGAGTTGTTGCGCGCGCAGCATCAGTTCTTCCCCTTGAAGAGTCCGCCCAGCTTGCGCTTGTAGGCGGGCACCAGCAGCGCGAACGCCACGAGCACGGCGGTGACCAGGTTCAGGTCTTGCGCCTGCAGGCCCATGAAGTCGGTGTTGAGCGCCATCGCGATGAAGAAGCGGTACAGCAGCGCACCGAGCACGCAGGCCAGCGTGGTGATGACCATGCTGCGCGCGGGCAGCAGGGTCTCGCCGATGATCACGGCGGCCAGGCCGATCACGATCGTGCCCACGCCCATCGAGATGTCGGCCGTGCCCTGGCTCTGCGCGAACAGCGCACCGGCCAGCGCCACCAGCGAGTTCGAGAGCGCCAGGCCCGCCATCGTGTGGAAGTCGGTCGAGATGCCCTGGGCACGCGCCATGCGCGCGTTGCCGCCGGTGGCGCGCATCGCCAGGCCGGCTTCGGAGGCGAAGAACATGTCGACCACGATCTTCGCGGCGATCACGATGATCAGCAGCAACAGCGGCTTGGCCCACTGCTCGGGCATGCCGCCGAAGCTGACCATGCTGAACACCGTGGGTTCGGTGATGAGCGCCACGTTGGGCTTGCCCATCACGCGCAGGTTGATGGAGTACAGCGCGATCATCACCAGGATGCTCGCGAGCAGCTGCATGATCTTCAGCTTGACGTTGAGCCAGGCCGTGAGCCAGCCCGCGGCGGCACCGGCCACGCAGGCGACGGCCGTGGCGGCGGCGGGATTCCAGCCCGCGACAATGAGCGTCGCGGCCACGGCGGCGCCCAGCGGAAAGCTGCCGTCCACCGTGAGGTCGGGAAAGTTGATGATGCGAAACGACATGAAGACGCCCAGCGCGACCAGTCCGAAAATCAGACCGATCTCGATGGCGCCCAGCGAAGCAATGAGGGACATGGGGGCTTCCGGGGAGCGCAGCAGTCGGCGGGCTGGCGCGCCCGGCCTGCGCCGGGAGCAAAAGGCCCGCCGGGGCGGCTTTTACTTGGTGCTGACGACCTTCGCCGACTTCAGCAGCGTGTCCGACAGGGTCACGCCCTGCAGCTTGGCCGCGCCGGGGTTCACCACCAGCTCGAAGTTGGTGCTGGTCTGCGAGGCGATGGTGCCGGGCTTCTCGCCCTTGAGGATGCGCACGACGATCTTGCCGGTCTGGCGGCCGATGTCGGTGTAGTTCAGGCCCAGTGCGGCCACGGCGCCGCGCTCGACGGTGGCGGTGTCGGCGGCCACCACGGGCAGCTTGGCTTGCTGTGCCACCTTCACGATGCCCTCGAAGGCCGAGACCACGTTGTTGTCGGTGGGCGTGTAGATCACGTCGGCCTTGCCGACCAGGCTCTGGGCGGCGGTGGGCACGTCGACCGTGCGTGCGGCGGCGGCTTCGACCACGGTCATGCCGGCGTCGGCGGCGGCCTTCTTCAGTGCGGTGACGATGGCCACCGAGTTGGCTTCGCCGGGGCTGTAGATCACGCCGATGCGCTTGGCGTTCGGCACGACCTTCTTGATCAGGTCGATGTGCTTCTCGAGCGGCGACAGGTCGGATACGCCCGTCACGTTGGTGCCCGAGGGCTCCCAGTTCTTCACCAGCTTGGCGGCCACCGGGTCGGTGATGGCCGAGTACACGACGGGAATGGTCTTGGTGGCGGCCACGGTCGCCTGCGCCGACGGCGTGGCGATGGCCACGATCACGTCGGGCGCATCGCCCACGTACTTGCGGGCGATCTGGGCGGCGGTGCCCACGTTGCCCTGCGCGCTCTGGTAGCTGAACTTGAGGTTCTTGCCCACTTCATAGCCGGCGGCCTTCAGCTCTTCCTTCACGCCGTCGCGCACGGCGTCCAGCGCCGGGTGCTCGACGATGGCGGTCACGGCGACCGACTTGTCGGCGGCCAGGGCCGGTGCGGCGGCGAGCACGCCGAGGGCCAGGGCCACGGCGCTGAAGGGGGTGCGAAGCAAAGCGTTTTTCACGTAAGGGTCTCCGGGAGGGGAAAGAGGTGTGGGTGCGTTCGAAGCCGCCGGCAAAGCCTGGGGCGCCATTCAGCGGCCCGGATGGATGCAACGCCGTCCGGGCGCGTCGAAGTCTAGATCGTACTTTGCACAATTAAGGTGCATGAACCCCTCGGGCTTTCCCCGCTTTAAGAAACATAATTGCATCAATCATGCATATGGGGAGACGAAATTGCAGATCATCGAACTCGACCGCACCGACCGGCGGATTCTGGAGCACCTCCAGGCGCACGGCCGCGCGTCCAATCTCGACCTGGCCGAGGTGGCCCAGCTGTCGCCCGCGCAGTGCCTGCGGCGCCACCGGCGGCTCGAAGAACTGGGGCTGATCAGCGGCTACGCCGCGCGGCTCAACGCGCGCCACATCGGGCTGGGCGTGATCGCCTTCATCCACGTCACGATGGCGCGCGGCCACGTCGACGAGCTGCCCAAGTTCCAGGACCTGATCGCCGACATGCGGCAGATCCTGGAGTGCTACTCGGTGACCGGCGACTTCGACTACGTGCTCAAGGTGGTCGCGCGCGACCTGGAGGCGCTGTCGCAGTTCCTCATGCACACGCTGATGCACATGCCGGGCGTGTCGGCCGTGCGCTCCAGCGTGTGCCTGAACGAGATCAAGTGCACGGGCGCGCTGCCGCTCGAATAAGGCGGCGGGCGCGTCAGGTGCTGGTGGTGCCCGGCAGCGGAGACGCCGGTGTGGCCGGCGCCGGCGACGGCTCGGCGGGCAGCACCGGCGCGGCCGCCGCCATCACGAGCGTCGTGGGCGTGGCCAGCGGCAGGTCGGCCTGCTTGAGCGCATCGAGGATCGTGAACAGCAGGTCGCTGCGCACGCCGCCCGCCAGCCGGGGGCTCGGCACGTAGGCGATGGCCTGGAAGATCAGCAACCCGTTCTCGATGCCTTCGAGCGTGAGCGACGGCGCCGGCGTTTCCAGCACGCCTTCGTGCGCGCGGCAGGCCTCGAGGATCAGGTCGCGCACGCGCTGCGCGTCGGTGGTCAGCGGCATCGGCAGGCGAATCAGCACGCGGCCTTCGGCGTTGGCCAGCGTCATGTTGCGCACGGTCTTGGTGATGAACTCCGAGTTCGGCACGATCAGCGTCGAGCGGTCGCCCAGCTGGATTTCCGTGGCGCGCACATTGATGCGCCGCACGTCGCCCTCGGTGGTGCCCAGCACCACCCAGTCGCCCACCTTCACCGGCTGCTCGGCCAGCAAGATGAGCCCCGAGATGAAGTTCTGCACGATGGCCTGCAGGCCGAAACCGATGCCCACCGACAGCGCGCTCGCCACCCACGCGATGCGCTCGATGCCGATGCCCAGCGCCGACAGCGAAAACGCCACCACCAGAATGCCGCCCACGTAGCCCAGCAGCGTGGTGATCGAGCTCTGCATGCCCGGCTCGAACTGCGTGCTCGGCAGGTAGCTGCGCGACAGCCAGCGCTTGAACACCCGCAGCACGATGAAGCCGATCACCGCGACGGCCACGGCGCTGAGGATCGCGCCCGGCACCAGCTGGAACTCGCCCACCTTCACGCCGGTGCCGAGCTTGCCGCCGCGCTGGAACACCTCGCCCGGGCCCGTGCCCAGCGGCGCGGCCAGCGCCACCAGCATGTAGAAGAACAGCGCCACGCGGCTCAGGCCCGAGAGCACCGTCGCCGCCTGGTCGAGCGTCTGCGGCGCCAGGCCGAAGCTCTTCTGCAGCCGCTGGCCGGAGGCGCTGCGCGACGACACCACGGCCATGAACAGGTCGTCGGCGAACTTGAACAGCACGTAGAAGGCCGCCGCGACGATGCCGCTCCAGGTGAGCTGCGAGGCCAGGAAGCTCGCCAGCGCCACGTAGCCGAAGGCCACCAGCACCCAGATCGCGATCACCAGCACCACGATCAGCGCCACCAGCACCCCGACCCACATCGGGCGTTCCGGCAGGCCGGCGTCGGGCGCGTCGGCGCGCAGTGCCTTCAGGCGGTACACGACGGTGCCGACCAGCGCGGTGAGCAGCAGCGCCGTTGCCACGTGCGTGGTGACCACGGCGGCAAAGCTGGCGTCGATGAGCGCGTTGATCTCGGCGGGCGTCCACGCCAGCGCGGCCACCAGCGCCACCAGCCACGGCAACGCCGACAGGCGCTGGGCCGTGAGGTCGGGAATGGCCGGCAGGCGCCACGACGGCCTCCCCGTGGCCAGCAGCCCGCGTCCCAGGCCGATGATGAACGCCATGAAGGTCAGCGTCTGCGCTGCCGATTGCAATGCCTTGCGCGCCTGTGCGTCCCACATCGCGTGGGCCTTGAGCACTTCGACGACGCCGTGCGCGGCCACGGCGACCAACAGCACGTGCGTGGCGACGATGGCGATCACCAGCAGCGAGCGGCGCAGCCGCCCGGCCGGCAGCACGCGCGTGGCCAGCCGCGTCAGCCCGCGCTCGGCGGCCCAGACGCCGAGCCATGCGAGCAGCAGCGCGCCGATGAAGGCGGCGATCACCGGCGTGCGGCTTTCGGGCTGCAGCGCCTGATCGAAACCGTCGCCGAGCGCCGATCCGATCGCCTGCAGCCGGGCCAGGTCGTCGGGCCAGGCCTCGCGCAGGTCGTCCCAGAACTCGCCGCCGAGCGGCGAGGCGGCGCGGCTGGTGAGTTCGGCCTCGAACTGCTGGCGCCGCTGCGACACCACGTCGGTGCCGCGCTGGCGCACGTCGATCGCCAGGAGCCGGGCCAGGCGGATGTCCGCGTCGAGCGCGTTGCGCTCCTTGGTCAGCTGCGCGCGCTGGCGCGTGATGTTGGGGTCTTCGGTGGCGCCGGCCGCGGGCGGGTTGCCGAGTTCGCCGAGCCGTGCGTTCAGGTCGGCCAGTTCGCTGGCGCGGGCGGACACGAACTTGTCGGCCTGCACGCCGATCTCGTTGATCTGCGCGAGCTGCTTGCGTGCGTCGTCGTCTTCGGCGCCCGGAACGACGCTGGCGTTGGCCTTGCCCGTGGGCGCGATGCGCGCGAACTGCGCGCGCAGCTCCGCGATGGTGGGTGGCGGCGTGGCGGCCGCCGCGGTGTTGGCGCTGTTGTTGGGGTTGCCGTTGCCGGCGTTCATGCTGGCGTCGGGCTGCGCGAGGGCGCTGCCGCACATCAGCAGGGCCCACACGGTCAACGCGGCCAGGAGGGCGGGGAGGCGCAGGCCCGCGAGGCGAGAGGTCCGATTCATGGCCGCATCATAGAAGCCGCCATGACGTAAGAACGGGTAAGAAATGCAGCCTCAGCCCGCGGGACTGAACAGGTCGACGCGGTCGGTGATGATGCCGTCGGTGCCCAGGTCGATGAGCCGCTGCGCGGCCCAATCGTCGTTCACCGTGTAGCTCAGCGAGCGCAGGCCTGCGCCATGCACCTGCGCCACGATGGCGGTGTCCCACAGCGCGTGGTTGCAGACGATGGCCTGGCATTCCAGGCTCAGCGCGGTGTCGAGCCAGCCGTTCCACAGCGTGTCGAGCAGCAGGCCGCGCGGTAGTTCGGGCTGCACGGCCTGCGCGCCCTTCAGCGCGTCGATCTGGAACGAGGTGAGCAGCGGCGGCACGGCCGCGCCCTGCCAGAGGCGCGCGGCTTCGCGTGCGACCACTTCGCCGGTCTCGCGTTCGGTGCCGGGCGTGGGCTTGATCTCGATGTTCAGCAGCAGGTCGTTGGCGCGGCAGAAGCGGGCCAGGTTTTCCAGCGTGGGCAGCGGCTCGCCCGCGAAGGCACGCGAATGCCAGCCGCCGGCGTCGAGTTGCGACAGCGCGCCCCACGCCTGCTGGCCGCCGATGCCGTGGCCGTTGGTGGTGCGATCGAGCGTGGCGTCGTGCATCAAAAAGACCACGCCGTCGGCGCTGAGCTTGGCATCGCACTCGAACATGCGGTAGCCGTGCGACGCGCCGAAGCGGAAGGCGGCCAGCGTGTTCTCAGGCGCCAGCTTGCCGGCGCCGCGGTGCGCGATCCAGCGGGGGTAGGGCCAGGGACTGCGTTCGGCCATTGCTCAGTCTGCCCTCTTGCCCGATCCGGCGTCGAACCAGTGCAGCTTGTCTTCGCGCGCGGCGATCTTCACCGTGTCGCCGGCCACCGGCGGATGGTCGCCCTCGTCGGTGCGCATGATGATCTGCTCCTCGCCGATGCGGCCGTACACCAGGCGCTCGGCGCCCAGCAGTTCGACCTGCTCGACCTGCACCGTCCAGCCGCTTTCGTCGAGCTTCATGTGCTCGGGGCGAATGCCCAGGATCTGGCCCGGGCGCACGCCCGGTGCGTGCCGCAGCAGGTTCATCGGCGGCGAGCCGATGAAGCTCGCCACGAACGTGGTGGCCGGGCGCGAGTACACCTCTTCGGGCGTCGCGAACTGGTCCATCACGCCGCCGTTCATCACGATGATGCGCTGCGCCAGCGTCATGGCCTCGACCTGGTCGTGCGTGACGAACAGCGAGGTGATGCCGAGTTCGCGGTGCAGCTTCTGGATTTCGAGGCGGGTCTGCGCGCGCAGCTTGGCGTCGAGGTTCGACAGCGGTTCGTCGAACAGGAACACCCGCGGCTGGCGCACGATGGCGCGGCCCATGGCCACGCGCTGGCGCTGGCCGCCCGAGAGCTCGCGTGGCTTGCGCTCGAGCAGGTGGCCCAGCTCGAGGATCTTGGCGGCCTTGTCGACGCGCACCTTGATCTCGGGTGTCGGCACCTTGGCGATCTTCAGGCCGTAGGCCATGTTCGCGAACACGCTCATGTGCGGGTACAGCGCGTAGTTCTGGAACACCATGGCGATGTCGCGCTCGGAGGGCTCGAGCTGGTTCACCACCTTGCCGCCGATGGCGATCTCGCCGGCCGAGATTTCCTCGAGGCCGGCCACCATGCGCAGCAGCGTCGATTTGCCGCAGCCGGAGGGGCCGACGATGACGATGAATTCATGGTCGGCGATCTCGGCGCTCACGCCGTGGATGACCTGGTTGGCTTTCGGCCCGTGGCCGTAGCGCTTGATGACGTTGCGTAGAGAGAGAGCAGCCATAGTTATTTTTCAGTGTCCACGAGGCCCTTGACGAACCACTTTTGCATCAGGATCACCACCAGCGCGGGCGGCAGCATCGCCAGGATGGCGGTGGCCATCACGACGTTCCATTCGTTCTGTCCGTCGCCGCCGGCAATCATTCGCTTGATGCCGACCACCACGGGGTACATGTCTTCGCTCGTGGTCGCGAGCAGCGGCCACAGGTACTGGTTCCAGCCGTAGATGAACTGGATCACGAACAGCGCCGCGATCGAGGTCTTCGACAGCGGCAGCAGCACGTCGAAGAAGAAGCGCATGGGGCTCGCGCCGTCCATGCGCGACGCTTCGGTGAGCTCGTCGGGCACCGTGAGGAAGAACTGGCGGAACAGGAAGGTCGCCGTGGCCGACGCAATCAGCGGCACCGTCAGGCCCGCGTAGGTGTTCAGCATGTTCAGGTCGGACAGCACCTTGTAGGTGGGCAGGATGCGCACCTCCACCGGCAGCATCAGCGTCACGAAGATGGCCCAGAAGCAGATCTTCTTGAACGGGAAGCGGAAGTACACGATGGCGAAGGCCGACAGCAGCGAGATGGTGATCTTGCCGATGGCGATGACCATGGCCGTCACGAAGCTCACCCACATCATGTGCGCCACCGGGGCGTTGGAGCCCGCGCTGTTCTCGCGCCCGAAGAGCGCGCCCTTGTAGCTGTCGACGATGTTCGAGCCGGGTGTGAGGGGCATCGGCGCCTGCACGATCTCCTGGGCCGTGTGCGTGGAGGCCACGAACGCCAGGTAGAGCGGGAAGGCGACGATGAACACGCCCAGGATCATGATGACGTGGGCCAGGATGCCCTGCGTGCCGCGTTTCTCAACCATGCTGCGCTCCGCCCAGTTTGATTTGTTCTTGTTGCTTCATCAGTACTGCACCTTCTTCTCGACGTAGCGGAACTGGATGACCGTCAGCGCCACCACGATCACCATCAGCACCACCGACTGCGCGGCCGAGCCGCCCAGGTCGAGGCCCTTGAAACCGTCGTGGTAGACCTTGTAGACCAGGATGGTCGTGTCCTTGCCCGGGCCGCCCTGCGTGGCCGCATCGACGATCGCGAAGGTGTCGAAGAAGGCGTAGACCACGTTGATCACCAGCAGGAAGAAGGTGGTGGGCGACAAGAGCGGGAACTGCACGGTCCAGAAGCGGCGCCACGGGCGCGCACCGTCGATGGCCGCGGCCTCGATCAGCGACTTCGGGATCGACTGCAGCCCGGCCAGGAAGAACAGGAAGTTGTACGAGATCTGCTTCCACACCGAAGCCATCACGATCAGCGTCATGGCGTGGCCCGAGTCGAGCAGGTGGTTCCAGTTGATGCCGATCTTGCCCAGCGCATAGGCCACCACGCCCAGCGAGGGCGAGAACATGAAGACCCACAGCACGGCCGCCACGGCGGGCGCCACGGCGTACGGCAGGATCAGCATGGTCTTGTAGAACATGCCGCCGCGGGTGATGCGGTCGGCGAACACGGCCAGCATCAGCGACAGGCTGATGCCGATGCCGGCCACCAGCACCGAGAACAGTGCCGTGGTCTTGAACGACTCGCCATAGGCCGGGTCGCTGAAGAGTTGGCGGAAGTTGTCGAACCCGACGAACTCGACCGACGTGCCGAACGCGTCCTGCTGCTGCAGCGACTGCAACAGCGCCTGGCCGGCCGGCCAGAAGAAAAACACGAGGATCACCGCCATCTGCGGTGTCAGCAGCAGCCAGGGCAACCAGCCCGAGCGAAAGAAAACGCGTTTTTCCATGAAGCCTCTACATAAAAAATCCCGCCCGGCGCGCCCTGGAATAAGGGCGTGCGGGGGCGGGCGATATTAGCCGGACACGGAGCCCGGAACTTCAATCGTTAGCTTTTGTTCGCTTTTTGGAAGCGTTCCAGCTGCTCGTTGCCGCGGGTCACGATGGCGTCGAGGGCTTCCTTGGCCGTCTTCTTGCCGCCCCAGACCTGTTCGAGCTCTTCGTCCTCGATGGCGCGGATCTGCACGTAGTTGCCCAGGCGGATGCCGCGGCTCTTGTCGGTGACCTTGCGGATCATCTGCGTCACGGCCACGTCGGTGCCGGGGTTCTGCTTGTAGAAGCCCGATTCCTCGGTGAGCTTGTACGAGGCGGTGGTCACCGGCAGGTAGCCGGTGCGCTTGTGGCTGGCGGACTGCACTTCAGGCGTCGAGATGAAGCTGAAGAACTTGGCCACGCCCTTGTACTCTGCGGCCTTCTTGCCCGACATGACCCACAGGCTGGCGCCGCCGATCACGGTGTTCTGCGGTGCGCCCGGCACGTCCGGGTAGTAGGGCAGGGGTGCCAGGCCGTAGGCGAACTTGGCGTTTTTGGCCACGTTGCCGTAGAAGCCCGAGGACGTGTTGATCATGGCGCACTCGCCCGACACGAACGAGGCTTCAGGCACGTTGCCGCGGCCCTTGTAGATGAACAGTCCCTGCTTGGACATGCTGGCCAGGTTTTCGATGTGGCGCTGGTGCAGCGGCGAGTTCACCTTCAGGCGCGCGTCCAGGCCCTGCAGGCCGTTGGCCTTGCTGGCGAACTCGACGTTGTGCCAGGCCGAGAAGCTCTCGACCTGCGTCCAGTTCTGCCAGGCCGTGGTGAACGGGCACTTGTGGCCGCTGGCCTTGAGCTTGGCGGCGGCAGCCACCACTTCGGGCCAGGTCGACGGCGCCTTGTCGGTCGGCAGGCCGGCCGCCTTGAAGGCGTCCTTGTTGATGTAGAAGATGGTGGTCGAGCTGTTGAACGGGAAGCTCAGCATCTGGCCGTTGGGGGCGGTGTAGTAACCGGCCACGGCGGGGATGTAGGCGGCCGGGTCGAACTTCTCGCCCGCGTCCTTCATGACCTGGCCGACCGGAATGACGGCGCCCTTGCTGGCCATCATGGTGGCGGTGCCCACTTCGAACACCTGCAGGATGTGCGGTGCGTTGCCCGAGCGGAAGGCCGCGATGGAGGCCGTCATGGATTCGTCGTACGTGCCCTTGAAGGTCGGGACGATCTTGTAGTCTTTCTGGCTCTCGTTGAACTGCTTGGCCAGGTCGTTGACCCACTCGTTGTTGACGGCGGTCATGGAATGCCACCACTGGATTTCGGTCTGGGCCTGGGCTGCATTGAACAGCGTGGCGGCCAGCGCCGATGCCAACGCGAGCGTCTTGAATCGCATGAAGTCTCCTCGGGGAAAAAATGGAAAGCGCGAATGCTAGGGCATGTGCGTGACACAGCCGCGTCACATTGGGGCACGGACCCGGGGGCTATTCCAATCGGGGAAACCCCTTTAGCGTCAAGCCCGGCGCGGGCTGCAGGGCTCTTGCTGCGCTGCACCATGCTAGCATCGTCCTCCCCTTTTTTGGCCTAGCTTGTCGCCATGGCCGGGGCCTTCCTGAGTACGCCATGAGCAGCAAAACCTCCCTCGACAAAAGCAGGATCAAGTTCCTTTTGCTCGAAGGCATCCACCCTTCGGCCGTGGAGGTGCTGCGCGCCGCCGGCTACACCAACATCGAGGCGCTGCCGGGTGCGTTGCCCGACGCCGAACTCAAGGCCAAGATCGCCGACGTGCACTTCGTGGGCATCCGCTCGCGCACCCAGTTGACGGCCGACGTGTTCGCTGCCGCGCACAAGCTGGTGGCGGCCGGGTGCTTCTGCATCGGCACCAACCAGGTCGACCTCGACGCCGCCCGCGAACACGGCGTGGCCGTGTTCAACGCCCCGTATTCCAACACCCGCTCGGTGGCCGAGCTGGTGCTGGCCGAAGCCATCCTGCTGCTGCGCGGCGTGCCCGAGAAGAGCGCCGTGGCGCACCGCGGCGGCTGGCTCAAGTCGGCCGACAACGCCTTTGAAATCCGCGGCAAGACGCTGGGCATCGTGGGCTACGGCTCCATCGGCGCGCAGCTGTCGGTGCTGGCCGAGGCGCTGGGCATGCACGTGGCTTTCTACGACGTGGTCACCAAGCTGCCGCTGGGCAACGCCCGCCAGGTGCGCGAGCTGCACCAGCTGCTGGCCCAGAGCGACATCGTGACCCTGCACGTGCCCGAGACCCAGGCCACCCAATGGATGATCGGCGCCGCCGAGATCGCCGCCATGAAGCCGGGGTCGATCCTGATCAACGCCTCGCGCGGCACCGTGGTCGAAATCGAGCCGCTGGCCGAGGCCCTGAAGAGCAAGAAGTTGCTGGGCGCTGCGATCGACGTGTTCCCGGTGGAGCCGCGCACCAACAAGGACGAGTTCCAGTCGCCGCTGCGCGGGCTGGACAACGTGATCCTCACGCCGCACATCGGCGGCTCGACCATGGAGGCGCAGGCCAACATCGGGCTCGAAGTGGCCGAGAAGCTGGTGAAGTACAGCGACAACGGCACCTCGACCTCGTCGGTCAACTTCCCCGAGGTGGCGCTGCCGGCGCACCCGGGCAAGCACCGCCTGCTGCACATCCACCGCAACGTGCCGGGCGTGCTGTCCGAGATCAACAAGATCTTCTCGGACAACAACATCAACATCTCCTCGCAGTTCCTGCAGACCAACGAGAAGGTCGGCTACGTCGTGATGGACATCGACGCCGCCTCGTCCGACCTGGCGCTGGAGAAGCTGGCCAAGGTGAACGGGACGATCCGCAGCCGCGTGCTGTTCTAAGCCCTTTGTCTTTCTCCCTCTCCCGCCGGGAGAGGGCGGGGTGAGGGCCGGCGGCCCCACGCCACGGCAGGCATCGGGCTTGCCATAGGGAATAGCGGAACGGGAAGGGCAAAGACCCCAAGGCCTGCCCTAAAATCCACCCCCCGGCTACATGGGCGCGCAGCGCCTGGCCAAGGGCCCCACCCGATGAATGCTCCGACCGCGTTGAATACGCTGTTGTCACAGGCCGCAGAGCCTGTACGACTGCGCGAGATCCCCTACAACTACACCAGCTTCTCCGACCGGGAGATCGTGCTTCGCCTGCTGGGCGAACGCGGCTGGGAACTGCTTCAGATCCTGCGTGCCGAGCGCCGCACCGGCCGATCGGCGCGCATGCTCTACGAGGTGCTGGGCGACATCTGGGTCGTGCAGCGCAACCCCTACCTCGTCGACGACCTGCTCGACAACCCGCGCCGCCGCGGCCAGCTGGTCGACGCCCTGCGCCACCGCCTGGGCGAAGTGCAGAAGCGCCGCACCCCCGACAGCGACCTGCCGCGCGACCAGCTGGTGGGCGAGCTCACCGGCCTCGTCAGCCAGGCCGTCGCCGCCTTCGACGACACCTTCCGCGAAGTCGCCGCCCTGCGCCGCAAGGCCACGCGTGTGCTGCGCCGGCTCACGGCCAAGGACAACATCAAGTTCGACGGTCTTTCGCGCGTGTCGCACGTGACCGACGCCACCGACTGGCGCGTCGAGTACCCCTTCGTCGTGCTGTGCCCCGACACCGAGGTCGAGATGGCCTTGCTGGTCAAGGGCTGCATCGAACTGGGCCTGACCATCATTCCGCGGGGGGGCGGCACCGGCTACACCGGCGGCGCCATTCCGCTCACGTGGAAGAGCGTGGTCATCAACACCGAGAAGCTCGAGGCCATGACCGAGGTCGAGCACGTGTCGATGCCCGGCCTGGACGCGCCCGTGCCGACCATCTGGACCGAGGCCGGCGTGGTCACCCAGCGCGTGGCCGACGCGGCCGAGCGCGCGGGCTTCGTGTTCGCGGTCGACCCGACCTCCGCCGAGGCTTCGTGCGTCGGCGGCAACGTCGCCATGAACGCCGGCGGCAAGAAGGCCGTGCTCTGGGGCACGGCACTCGACAACCTCGCCTCGTGGCGCATGGTCACGCCGCAGGCCGAATGGCTCGAAGTGACCCGCATCGGCCACAACCTGGGCAAGATCCACGACGCCGAGAGCGCCCTGTTCGAGTTGCAGTACTTCGCCGCCGACGGCAAGACCCCGCTGCGCACCGAGCGCCTCGACATTCCCGGCAAGACCTTCCGCAAGGAAGGCCTGGGCAAGGACGTGACCGACAAGTTCCTTTCGGGCCTGCCGGGCATCCAGAAGGAAGGCTGCGACGGCCTCATCACCAGCTGCCGCTGGGTGGTGCACAAGATGCCGGCGCACACGCGCACCGTGTGCCTCGAATTCTTCGGCAACGCGAAAGATGCGGTGCCCAGCATCGTCGAGATCAAGGACTTCATGTTCGCCGAGCAGAAGCGCTCGGGCGTGCTGCTGGCCGGCCTCGAGCACCTGGACGACCGCTACCTCAAGGCCGTCGGCTACGCCACCAAGTCGAAGAAGCACGGCGGCCTGCCGAAGATGGTGCTGTTCGGCGACATCGCGGGCGACGACGCCGACGCGGTGGCACGCGTCACCTCGGAAGTGGTGCGCATCGCCAACTCGCGCAGCGGCGAAGGCTTCATTGCCATCAGCCCCGAGGCGCGCAAGAAATTCTGGCTCGACCGCAAGCGCACGGCCGCCATCAGCAAGCACACCAACGCCTTCAAGATCAACGAAGACGTAGTGATTCCGCTGCCGCGCATGGCCGAGTACAGCGACGGCATCGAGCGCATCAACATCGAGCTGTCGCTGCAGAACAAGCTGGCGCTCACCGACGCGCTCGAAGCGTTCTTCACACGCGGCAACCTGCCGCTGGGCAAGACCGACGACGCGCACGAGATCCCGGCGGCCGAGCTGCTCGAAGATCGCGTGGCGCAGGCGGTGGCGCTGGTGCACGAGGTGCGCGCGCTGTGGGCCGGTTGGCTGCAGAACGTCGACGCGCTGTTCCCGCAGCTGCAGGACCACACGCTGCGCGCAAGCTGGAAGACCCAGCTGCGCCAGCCGCTGCAAGAGATCTTTTCGGGCGCCGAGTTCGGGCCAATCCTGGCCGAGTGCACCGCCATCCACAAGCAGGTGCTCAAGGGCCGCGTGTGGGTCGCGCTGCACATGCACGCGGGCGACGGCAACGTGCACACCAACCTGCCCGTCAACAGCGACAACTACGAGATGCTGCAGACCGCGCACGCCGCGGTGGTGCGCATCATGGCGCTGGCACGCAGCCTGGACGGCGTGATCTCGGGCGAGCACGGCATCGGCATCACGAAGCTCGAATTCCTGAGCGACGAAGAGCTGCGCCCGTTCACCGAATACAAGGCCCGGGTCGACCCCGAAGGCCGCTTCAACAAGGGCAAGCTGCTGCGCGCGCCCGCGGGGCAGGCGCAGACGCTGCACGCCGACCTGACCAACGCCTACACGCCGAGCTTCGGCCTCATGGGGCACGAGTCGCTGATCATGCAGCAGAGCGACATCGGCGCCATCGCCGACAGCGTGAAGGACTGCCTGCGTTGCGGCAAGTGCAAGCCGGTGTGCGCCACGCACGTGCCGCGCGC